>JAMLHR010000013.1 GCA_023957015.1 Thermomicrobiales bacterium
GCGCAGAGAGGTGAAGGTCCGCCAACATCAAGAGCTTTCCGACGAACGGCTCACCAACAACCCTATTTACGAAGGTTGGCGCATCAATGAAATGAGCATCGAACCTTCTCAAATCGAACTCAACTTGCACGGATTCCTCGAAGAAGGCGAAACCATTGGTGCTTCAACCGGTGCGATCTACAAGGAAATGATTCGCGAAACGGTTCGCGAACACCTGCGCAAAGAGGCAATGTTAAGACCTCTAGGCATCAAAGTTCTGAGCCTATTCTTTGTTGATCGAGTGTCCAGCTATCTCGGCGACGGTACAACTAATGACAACGCAAATGGCGATTTTGCTCAATGGTTCGACGAAGTGTTCATAGAGGAACGAGCCAAATCAGCCAAGTATCAGGAGCTTCTCCCAGAGCAGCCTCAAGATCTTCGTCGCGCCTACTTTTCTCAGATAAGACGTGGCAAAACAACAACTTTCCAGGACTCCTCTGGTACAACCAAAGCCGATGATGATGCCTATGAACTAATCATGAAGGACAAAGAGCGGCTGCTCGATGAAAACGAGCCAGTGCGATTCATCTTTAGTCATTCCGCACTTCGCGAGGGCTGGGACAATCCGAATGTGTTCCAGATATGTACGTTACGCGAAATGGGTGCCGAAACTGAGCGCCGACAGACACTAGGTCGCGGTCTTCGACTTCCAGTTGCTAAGACCAATGAAGGATATGTGCGGGTCGGCGATCGAGGAATTGCTACGCTGACAGTCATAGCGAACGAGTCATATACCCGCTTCGCAGACGCACTTCAGAAGGAATATAAGGCGGCGGGAGTCGAGATTGGTCGCGTCCGGCGCGCTGAATTCTCCAAGATTCCTCTTCAAGATGACACGGGCGCAGTCACAGACGACCAACTTGGATACAAGCGCTCTGTCGCAGTTTGGGAGCATCTTCGCTCCAAGGGATTCATCGACAAAGACGGCACAGTCACGCCGAAGTTCCAGCCAAACATGCTTGGCTTCAGTCTCGACCTGCCATCCGAATTTCAATGGGCGGAGCCGGAAGTAGTCCAGCTTGTGGCCCGCGCCAATATCGGCAAATACGTCAAGCCCAAGAGTAAACGCCAGTCTCGTAGACTCAACAAGGAGCTCTACCGAACCCCTGAATTCGAAGAGTTCTGGGAGACGATCAGCCGAAAGACCACCTATCGAGTCAAGGTTGGACGCGAAGAGCTCATCGATTCAGCAATTCGATCAATTAAGGAAGCCCCGAAAATAGACCCACTTCGCATCCAGGTCACACGAGCCGGTGTGAAGGTGCTTCGTGGTGGAGCAAAGGGATCAGAGTTGGGCACTCGATCGGCAGACTTGCGCGGTAGTTACGACCTGCCAGACATCATCACCGAGCTCCAAGAAGCAACCTCACTGACCCGGAAAACAATCGTCGATATCCTGATCGGCAGCGGTCGTCTTGATGAGTTCATATCCAACCCGAATGACTACATTGCCATGGTGAAAAAGCACCTTCGGGACGAGCTTGCCAGAATTGTGGTTGATGGAATCCAATACGAGAAGATCAGCGGTTACGTCTATGAACTTCGTGAGCTGCAAGAAGACGGTCAGGAGGAGAAAGAACGATTCCTCGACCAGCTCTACCAGGTCCAGAACACACAAAAATCTGACTTCGACTATGTTGTGTACGACTCAGATGTAGAACGTCAGTTTGCCGAACTGCTCGATTCGCGCGAAGACATCAAGCTATTCATGAAACTACCTGCCAAGTTCCAAATCGACACTCCAGTAGGTCCATACAATCCAGACTGGGCGATTATCAAGCAAGAAGACGGCGAAGATCGAATCTACATGATCCGTGAGACCAAGAGCACGCTCGATGACAAAAAATTACGACCTTCTGAGCTGGCCAAGATAAAGTCTGCCAAGCGGCACTTTGAGGCGATTGGCGTCGAGGACTACGGACGATCAGTACCTGGAAAGTGGAATCTATAGATCGTGAAAGATAGCGTCGGAGCCAACCCACAATGATTACGCGAGTGAAGGTCACCAATTACCGTTGCTTTTCGTCGCTTGATTTTGAACCGAACGATGGAATGAACGTGATCGTAGGAGACAACGAGGCCGGAAAGTCCACTCTCCTCGAAGTCATTTCACTCGTGATCTCGGGACGTGTTCGTGGACGCTCCATCTCAGAGGACCTAAACCCATTCTGGTTCAATCAATCCGTAGTCGAGCAGTATTTCAACAGCCGCCAATCGGGAGCGGAAGAAGCTCGATTGCCTGAGATCGACCTGGAAGTCTATTTCAGCGATGACACCCCTGGCGTTGAGCGCTTGAAGGGAATTCACAACTCAATGGAGCTCGACTGTCCTGGCTTGAGAGTGACTGTAAAACCCGATCCGGAACTACGATTGGAGTTGGATTCATACCTTGCATCCGGCGAAGCTCCCAGGCTAATTCCAACAGACCTGTTCACAGTCAACTGGAGGGACTTCTCAGGCCTTGTCGTGACACGTTCACCCCGTTCGATGGGAATCGCCCTTATAGATGGTGACACCGCCTCGTCTTCAACGGGTATTGACTACAAATTGCGGCAGCTACTACGCGACTTTGTTACTAGAGATGAGAGCATCAAGATTGCCCTCGAGCACAGAAAATCGAAATCAGAAATCACTGCCGGTACCCTATCCTCCGTAAATCGTCGGATCGACAATGAGGGCAACTCCTTCGGTGTTGGCCTTCAGATGGACCAAAGCGCAGCGACGAATTGGGACGCAGCAGTCGTTCCTCACATTAACTCGATTCCGTTTTCTATGCTGGGCCACGGTCGGAAAGTGGCCACAAAGGTTGCCCTCGCGATGAGCAGGACGAGTGAATCGACTCAAATCGTCTTGGTCGAGGAGCCCGAAAACCACATGTCACACACACAGCTCCAGAAACTTATCGGGCACATTCAGAGTCTGGCTGGTGAGCGGCAACTATTCATCTCTACACATAGCTCGTTTGTGTTGAATCGGCTTGGATTCGACAACCTGCACATACTTCACGAAGCTTCACTCACACGGCTCAACGTAAATTCCATATCAGCTGACACCATCTCTTACTTTAGAAAGCAGCCTGGATATGACACTCTTCGCCTTGCAATCGCCACAAAGGTAGTGGTGGTCGAAGGCCCCTCCGACGAGATGATCTTCAATCTTGCATATTCGCAGCTGAAAGGTAGAGAGCCACGTGAAGATGCCATTGACGTGATCACGCTTGGCACTCGAGGTAGACGGGCCTTGGAGCTTGGTTTCGCACTCGGGAAACAAATGGCTGTACTGCGGGACAATGACGGGCGTGCGCCAGAACACTGGAAAGATAAGGTTTCAGAGTTCTTGGAGGATGGTGTTCGAGAACTATTTGTGTCAGATATTGAGTCTGGCAATACGCTTGAGCCCCAAATGATCAACGCTGGCAATGAAGCGGTACTCCGCTCAATCTTAGAAGTCAGCGACAATGAAGAACTTATCGACTACATGATGGAGCACAAGACAGATTGGGCATGGCGGGTAGCGGAAGCCTCCCCCAGCCTACAGTGGCCCGCCTACATTCAACGTGCAATTGAGTTCTATGATGGCGACTGAAATTCATCTTGCAGTTGCTGGTAGTGGCAAAACAACGGAGATTATCAACAGAATCAATGCACAGGACGAGGGCGTGAGCTCCCTCGCCGTTACATTTACGCGGAATGCACAGGCAGAAATCCAGTCACGTCTTACAATCGCATCGGGCTATCAACACGAAACGATTGGCTGGTTTTCCTTTCTCTCCGACCACATCGTCCGCCCGTATCTCCCTGCAGTTTTCCCCGGAGTCATCCCACGAGGGCTCAACTTTGTAGCAAGTGCTGGACTAATTCATCGGTCTCGTGCTGGCTGGAAATACTACTTTGACGACGAACAACGACCATACAGTGTGAGATTGTCGGTCCTTGCTAAGAAAGTCCTTGTTGAGACCAACTATGCTCCAATCAGGAGGCTCGAGTCGATATTCGACAGGATCTATATCGACGAATTCCAAGACCTTGTCGGCAACGATCTGGTCGTATTGCAAGCTCTAATGGAATCGAGCATCGACATCCTGATGACGGGCGATGTCCGACAAGCAGTTCTCCAAACATCTCAATCAGATCGACTATTTGCTGATTACCGAGGGGTCGAAATTGTGAGCTGGTTCCGGTCACAGGAGACGGAGCAGCGCTGCACAATTATTCCTCAAGCAACAACCAAAAGATTCAATCAGCAAATCGCAGACTTTTCTGACATGATTCACGCACCAGAACTTGCGCTTCCAAGCACAACATCTTCTATGTATGACTCCACTGGACACGATGGTGTTTTCCTTCTTGACGAAGACGAAGTCAATACCTATATGAATTCATTCGATCAGCGCCCGACTCAACTATGGTACCGAAGTAGCGATCGGATAACTCCACCAGGCGAGCTATTGACGTTTGGATCGGCAAAAGGGATCACCCGAGATCGCGTCATTATTTACGCAACTACGCCGATTGTTCAACTTTTGAAATCTCGCAAGCCCTTGGCTGCGAAGTCTGCTTGCGGGTTCTATGTTGCGGTGACGCGCGCCCGGTTCAGTGTGGCTCTTGTAGTCGCCAGCGCGAAGAGTGTGTATTCGCAAGTAGATCCGCTGTTCGCGGAGAAGATATCGCTGTGGGAGTCTGACCCCAACTAAACATTGCTTAAAGCCTCCACCGAAGCCGTGAACTTTCTCAAGCAAGATTGCATAGGCGACCCAATTGCCATGTTAGGGCAGTTCAGTCCAAATCTCTCAGTTCCCTCGCTCATTTAGCCTTACTTGACAGTCTTCAGATTAATAATGTGGTAGGTGGTGGCGGAAATTGTGTTCTAGAGCACTCTTCATAAATGTTGAGCAGGAACGAGATAGCCAGCATCCTGAAAGAAATTGCGAGCATCCTGGGCCGTGATGGTGGCCATCGCCTTCCCCGTGGCGATCACGACGTCGTCAAAGGTTCGAGGTGCCGCCCGCCGGAGAGCCGCTTTGAGTTTGGCGAATCCTTGTTCTATCGGGTTGCAGTCTGGGGAGTAGCGAGGTGTCGGCATGATCCGGCACCCCCCGCCGCTTCGATCAGCTCTCGAGCATGCCGACTCTGTGCACGCTCAGGTTATCCCCAACTGACGATCTGGCCCGGGTGTAGCTGGGGGAGAGGGACTGTTCGATAAACAGCTCGAATGCATCCGATCCAGGGCACCTGGAAACTGCAATGCCCGGTCCCATCCCGGTCAAGGACATTGTTGCCACCAGGGTAATACCTCCCAGCGACCGTGCGGAATCGTCCCGTAGGACGCTGTCCCCGTGGCGCACGAGCCTGCAGCGGCGTCAATCGGGTCGATGTACTGGTTTCCAATACCACCACCTGGCGGGATTCCAGGGTGATGATCTCGTCATGCCACGCTGATCGCTCTCCCGCGTCTTGTTCGAGCGGATCAGCGACTTCTTTTAGGGGCAAGTCCAATCGGGCAAGTTCCGTGACATGGTGGGATTACTGAGCAGGACGCCATGCGTTTGCGCCCACATCGCCCGATGCATATCCAGCGTGGCATCGGGGTGCCGCCGCAACCTGTTGCCGCAGAGCTTCTTCATCAGCAGGCGGCACCAACCGTGGCCGTCCGGGACGTGGCTTCGGGATCAGTGACTGTCCAGTCACCACCAGATGTTTCCAGCGGGAGAGCGTCGACTCGCTGACAGCGAATGGATGCGGCCTCAGCCAAGGACATGCCTGTCAACAACGCATGCACAGCTCGTTCACGGAGGTCCACAGAATACGCGCGTGCCATACCCAAGCGAACACCACCTGTGCCCACTTGTCAATACCTCTGAAGAGTGCTCTAGTGTGCCGCGCTGGCTTCTCCTCGACCGGCTTGTGTTACCAACGCAGCCTTACTCTTCATCGTTCTTCCTTGCTCTTCTTCTTGGCATGCTTCCCTTTTGCTTTGCGTTAGGTGTTGGTTGCTGGTTGTGTTTGGGTTGTTTCCTGGCTTCTTTGCTGTTGGAACTGTTTACGTTTTTATCGTATTGATTCCCTCGGCCTTCAGAGCTAAGATGGAAGCACCAAGACTAAGTTGTCAATAAGGCAACGAAAGGAGGTGCAGCTATGGAAAAGATGCCAGGTAATCCGGAGAACGGAGTGGAGATTTCCAGAGAGGTGTTCGAGGGTCTGGAATTTATCCGCCAGTCGGGGGCTACCAATATGCTCGACCGGCCAGTGGTGCTCGAGTTAGCCCGTGAATGGGGATTCGATGCCACGGCAGATTGGATTGAGGAAGTCGGCTCGCGTACATTTGCCGAGCTGATTTTTTCTGGTCCGATCGTCATCGATGGTGCGCCTGACCAAGGGATTGAGGACCAAGGAGTTGACCCTGATGAATACGAATAACTCGCCAGAGTATATGGGTCCAGAGATAGAGCCTACTGAAGATCTGAGCGTCGCTGAGAAGCTGAATCAGGAAATGGACAGTGAGCGGATTAAGCTACGGGACGCCTTTGTCAGACTCAGTATGGTTGGCACACTGACGGTCGCGGATACCTACTCTACCGAGGAAATGGGAGTGGAGTTCTCGACGGAGCGGGGTGAGCAGATCCAAGCAGAGCGGGATCGACTCAACCAGACTTTGGGGGACGTCTCACGGCAGTGGGCGGAACTCAATGGCACGCTAAGTGAGCTGCAGCGCGGTGTTGGTTCGATTCAGTATTTGATCGATCCGGAGAATAACTAGGAGCCTATGCAGAAGTCGAGGCATCGGGGCAAAACCGAGTAGTTGGATGGGAGGTTTCTAATGGTCATATTGAACCGGGAGATTAATCTTGAGGATAACCGCGAGTTAGTTGAGGACGTGACGGCTCAGGAGATCGCTGACAGGTCGCGTTCTGAAACATTTTGGCAGGTGCACCGGAGCTATGTCCGGGAGTCGCGAGGGCGGGCGTCCCACGTACCGACCGAGAGATTTTCAACTTGGTAGATAATCTCCTTTGGGAGGAGGATATCCGGGCGATTGGGGGCCCGAGTGCTCAGACTGCATCAGTTTCGCAAGTCGGAGTGAATCGGGGGCTGGCAGGTCCCTATCTTTCCTCGACCCACCTAGTCTGTTGGATCACAAATTCGGATCACCCACGCTTTTCTAGCCTTGCAGCTAATTGGGGATGTCCTGTAGATCTGTAGTCTTTTACAACTCGGACACAGGTTCTCTCAGCCTGGTTACTTCATCTTCGAGAGCGCGCTCTCTATTCAAGCGTGCTACGTCCTGCACGTCGCACCAAGAAAAAGACTAGATCGAAAATAGGCTTCTCCCACTCCAACGACCGCTTGCAGGATTCCGGATCGAAATAGGTTTTCCCAACTTGATGACCATGGATCGTGCGCCACTCGGCAAGTCTCAGGTCTCGTTCAACTGACTCGGCAATCTTTGAGGAGAAAGCTCTGCATAGATACTGAGCGATCTCCAGTGTCGCCGACCAGGAAGCTCTGGGCGAACCACTGCTATTTCTGTAGTATCCCGGCAGTTCTTCAAGACGGTCCCCTGATCCTGCCAGTGCTTCCGAGGGCAGCTTCTTCATCCACCACCTCAAACAAGCCCCACGTTTCACGGCGGTTCGGTGATCCGTACTGAATACGGCTTCGCCCTCGTATGCAGCGAACACGTGCAGAACAACCATATCTCATCGTCAGGAAACCGGTTCGCCAAGCTTGATTGCTTCCGGTTGGTTGCGTTGTTCTTCCCACCATGCATCGTGGGACTCCCATGGAACGACGAGTCTTGTTTTGGGAACCCACTCATCCAGGCCAGCGTATTCTCCGCCGAGATACTTCACCTTCACTTTGTGCTTCGATGTTTCAGGGCCGAACTGAAGGACTTCAACCGGGAAAGCAGGCGTTCCAATCCTCTTTCCAATTCGATAGGCCCAATGATCTCCAATTCGAAGTTCAACATGCACAGGGAACACTCCTTGCAAACTTTCTGAATTCGAGAGAGCAGTACTTGATGCCAGATCCATCCTATCACTGCGGCATAATCATTTGAGTTCGCCCCTACTCCGCCGGGTGCCAGGTTGTTTATTCACTTGGAGACATGACCGAGCTTTTGGTCCGAGAGTCCAGGTTGGGATACTTGAAGACTCTCCTTTGATTCTTGCTTCGGCTCTTCATGTTGGCTCTACAGGCTCTGAAGTCTAGCCACTCATGGCTGCCGACAAAGGGCGGGACAACCCACTATTCACGTTGACTATTTCTCCCAACTTGACCATAATGGATACTATATGAATGACGAACTCCTCCAAGACATGAAGCAACTCCTAGAAGCGACTGTCTCCCAGTCCGAACTACGGATCGTGGCTGAGATGAATAAGCAGAATGGTGAGATGCGCACTGAAATGGGTGAGATGCGTACGGAAATGGGTGAGATGCGTACGGAAATGGGTGAGATGCGTACGGAAATTGCAGAAGTCCGTCAACTCGTCGACGAAGTAATTGATGGCACCAACCAACAGACCGATATTATTATCGAGCACATAGATAGAACCGCTGCTGCCTCAAATGCGAGATTTGAGGATCATGAATCACGCATCTCTCGGCTAGAACGCCACGCTGCGTAATCAGCTGAGTTGCCATTACTCTACCTCGTGCCTTGCTCTACTGAGAGTGGCCTCTTCTTAAACCCTTCTTTGTCCTTTGTCGGATCATTTTGTGATGCCTAGCTGGTTCTGGTGTCAGGTACGCCTAGGCGGCGTTTCACTTGATACGACTGACGCAGGCTTCAAAGTCTTCCGGCCTGGCGGAGGATCGCCTCGGCATTCCTCTTTCAGTATCAACCCCCGGCGCTGTCCCGGGTTGCCTTGATAAGGCTCTCGTCTTGATATGTGTGGCAGCCTTCCGTTTATCCACAGCCTGGCTCTGGTATTGCCCCCCCCCCCCCCGATCGGTATGATGGAGTTACGATGCATAAGCGGAATAGATCAGCACCGGGGTTCACGATTGTCGAGCTTCTGATTGTGGTGGTGGTAATTGCTATTCTGGCGGCGCTATCGGTGGTGGCGTATACGGGATTTCAGAGCCGGGCACATACTAGTGCAGTAAGGCAAGACATGCGGAATTTCGCTCAAAAAGTCTTGGTCTTTCATGCGGACACAGGTAGGTACCCTCAGTCCGAAGCTGATCTCAGGGCGGTGGAGGCTCACTTCTCAAAGAGTTCGTATGATCTTTCAGCCAACGCACTTATGTACTGCTACGCTGGATCAGGGGTCACTGAGACATTCGCCGTCGCCGGTAAGCCTGCTGGAAGTGGCTCGAAAGGTGTTTTCTATAGCTTAGGGTCAGGATCTGGTGATGTGACGACTTGGTATTCAACTGGCGCAGAACTCAGACCGCAGATCGGGTGCAGCGGGGCTGGCTTTGGGTCGTGGGGGTATGGGGGTTCTGGTGTCTGGAGGAGCTGGGCAAACTAGTCAGACTACCTTGAGCTTCGTCTGATAAGAATGCATTGTTCAGCATAATAAGCACCTTGGCAACGCCTAACGCAGGTCATGGCCAGACCACAACCCCCTCTTCATCGGGCTAATCAACCGGACGCGCCGATAGTCTAGGAATCACCCGATGCTGGGTTAGCGTACCCGGACCATCAGCGTGACGCCCATACTGTGAGCGAGAACCGAGGCGGCTGTGGGTTACCTCGAGGTCGAGGATATGGGGGTTCTTTTCAAAGAATTTTGGCCAGGACGTGCGTGATTACTAAGCGGCGTTTCGCTCCAACCGACTAATGCGCTCTTCGTGATCGTTGAGTTTGGCGTTAGTAGCCGCCGACGTGCGGTCGATGTGATCGATAATGATTTCCGTTTGCAGGTTCATACCATCAACCATTTCTTCGAAGCGCTGATCCATACGCTCCATCATCCGCTGTTCGGATTGAGTGACCGTGGAAGAAACCGTGGCCTCAATGAATTGTTTCAAGTCCTGGAAGATTTCTTCGTTCATATACTATCCATTATTGCGCATTGATACCCATTGGGCAAGTGTGGAGTGGCCGCTTCTCCTTATCTATTCATCTGCAACTGTTGGCCGCCTGGAGCTACAGTAAGTTCGTTCTGGATCAGTTCGGCGTATGTATCCGCGCTCACGCTTTCGATCCATTCTGCAGTTTGGTCATAGTCAAGTTCTCTGGCCAGAAGTCGGACAAGGTCACGATTAAGCATGTTGATATTGATGACCATTCTGATCGTTTCGAACCCGTCAAGGACAGTCTCCATATCGAATGTGTTTTGTGTGGTTCGGCTTTGCTTCGTATCCATATTTTCCCCTTATCGCTGTTGCATTACTGACAACTTATTTGATGGTGCTTTCATCTTACCTTCGAAGGCGCAACCAATCAATACGATATAACCGTAATATCGAGCATTATTAGATGTTAAAGTGGATAACTCCAAACCACGGGTTCTACGCCAGGTTATCGCTGTTCCGATTATTTCGCCCTGTCAAGCCCATCATTTTTGGTTAGGCAGGGTGTGTGCTTTCCTACCGTTTCGGACGCACGACGACACCCCCTCTAATGAAGTATTTGTAGGACCTGTACGGCGGACGCGTTGACTTCTCGCGATCCAATGCATCAGGCATCAATGACGCTCAAGTTGTCACTAACCTTTTAGAAGAGCTGGCATGATTTGTTGCTTGGCGATGGATCCCATGTAATACATTGCCAACTTCGAGCGACAAAATGTTACTGGCTGCTCTCTACCCCTGATGCCTCCGAGGGCGCACGTTGACCCCGCGCTTGTGGAGCATGCGGTTGACGACTCCGTAGGAGTACCCGACCTTGTCGATGACTTCGTAGATGGTCAGGCCGGATTCGTAGAGGCTTATTGCTTTATCTACATCTTCTGGTGTCATGCCTCGTCTCCGTGGAGATACGCCTGCTTCACGAAGTAGATTGCGAAGGGTTGGCCGAGCAACTTCAGTTTCACGAGCTAGGGTCGCAATTGACGCCCCTTGTTCGTAACGCCTAGCCAGCTGTCTAATCTGATCGGGAGACAGGCGGCGCTTGACGCTTCTGGCCCGATACGGTTCAGTTTTCGAAACTACTGACTTACCCTTCAGTGTTCGAGACGCTTCGGCGAGTTTTGCCAGTTGATCAGGGGTCAGGGGTAAGCTTCCCCATTTTCTTGATTGTCTGTCTACCTTGCCCACCCGAGAAGATCACTCGCCCGCAAGCGTGTGGTCTTTTTTTGTTGCCATTGACCAGATTGGACCGTGATTCCCGCCGTTTCCTAACAGGATCGCAATTGATGACACTCATGCCGGGCTATTCCCTACAGAGAACCCTGTGTACGTGCGCAAATCACTTGACCCGGTATCGACTCTGGCAGCACAATACACGCACGCACCATGTGGAGAAGGTGGGTGCTACTGTGTGCGTCCTGGACAAAACACAGAACCCACCACATCACATGTAGAAACGTTCATTGGGGAGATTCGCAGGGAGAGCGCGAATCTCTGAGGAGGGCATCGCATGAGGCGCGAACAGACGCTGGCAGACCGTATCACCGGTTCCGCGTTGTGGCGATCCGTGGTTCGTCACGGATATCCGGATACGCAACGGAATCAGGCGCTCATCATCGCCAGCAATGTGTTCCTGCACATTCACCCGGTGAAGATCAAGCGCTACGCCACAAAGGTGACTTACACCTTCTGCCTTGGCGGCCTTTCCTTCTTTATGTTCCTGGTCCTCACCATGACCGGTGTGCTGCTCATGTTCTACTACGTGCCCAGCACCGATCTGGCCTACCAGAGCATGAAGGATATCGAAGGCAGCGTGACCTTCGGTCAGTTGATGCGCAATATGCATCGCTGGGCAGCGCAGGGCATGGTGATCGCGGTATTCCTCCATATGGGTCGCGTGTTCTACACCGGCTCCTATAAACCACCGCGAGAATTCAACTGGGTCATCGGTGTGCTGCTGCTCGTAGTCACCTTCCTGCTCTCCTTTACCGGCTATCTGTTGCCGTGGGATCAGCTGGCATTCTGGGCCGTCACCGTGGGTGCCGAAATCGGTGGCGCTACACCGATCATTGGTCCGCAGGTGAGCCGCGTGCTCCTGGGCGACTACCAGATCGGGCAAAATACCCTGATTCGTTTCTACACACTACACGTCATCTTCCTGCCGTTGGTGGCCGCCTTCTTGATGGCTGTGCACTTCTGGCGGATTCGCAAGGACGGCGGCATTTCCGGTCCGCTCTAGTCGGCCGATAGCTCTGTTTCTTGAGGAGAGGCATAGAAATGGCAGAATTGGTACAGCAGCCGACCGACGCGGCCGCACAGATCGACGAAAAGAAGAAGCAAAAGCTGCTTGAGTTGGTACGCGGGCGCGCCGTCGCCCGTCCCACCGACCTGGCAGACGATGAGGTGATGGTCTGGCCATCGCTGGTCGTGATCGAGGCGGTCTCCGCCGCGATCTTCCTGGCGATCATGTTCGTACTGAGCGTGATGGTCAATGCGCCGTTGCTGGAACGAGCAGATCCAAACAAGACACCGAACCCGGCCAAGGCACCGTGGTACTTCCTTAACCTGCAGGAAATGTTGCTGCACATGGATCCGGCGCTCGCAGGCATCATCGTGCCGACGGTCGCGCTGGCCAGCATCGCTGCCATCCCCTACATCGATCGCAGTCCGCTGGGTGTCGGTGTGCTGGGTACGTCCTCCAAGGGTCGCACGATCATCGCCTTCACCACCGTGTTCACCAGTGTGGTTCTGATCGGCCTCATCCTTCTGGATGAAGCCAGCGGTCGCACCGGTTTCTGGATGAAGACCGTCTTCAATGATTGGGGCTGGCCGGAATGGACCAGCGGTATGGTGATGCCAACTCTGGTAATCGGTATCTTCGTGGGTATGTTGGTGGTGATGGTGAAGAAGATCTTCAACCCCACCACTCGTGAACTCATCATCGCCCTGTACACCGGATTCTTTGTCACATACTGGTTACTGGCGATTGTCGGCACATCATTCCGCGGTCAGGGACAAGACCTTACCCTCCCGTGGAATCTACCGCTGGTTCACCACTAGTTCCGAAAGATGGATGCGGCCGCGGGGATAGGGGCTGCTACTGCAAGGAAGTTGTTCGTATGAATCCATTGTTGAGGACAGTTGCAGGGTTGGGTACTGGCTGGGTAGCTGCACGTGGCCTGGCCGTGGCTTCTCGCCTTCAGGCTGGCCACGGAGAGACGGCCGCCGCCAAGGTACACAGCCGCCGATCCTTCACCCGCAATGCCGCACTCGGTGCCAGCGCCGTGGTTCTTACCCAGCTAGGCGTTACCTTTGGTTTGCTCATGTGGCCGCATAAAACCGGAGCCTTCGGTGGCGATATTCCGGTGGGTGCGGACAATATCCCCGGTGTAGGTGAAGAGCCTTTCCGCCATCAGGCAGGCAAGTTCTATCTGGTGCGTAACGAGGATGGTATTCAGGCCCTGTACTGGAAGTGTGTCCATCTCGGCTGCACCGTGCCATGGAATGCAGGTACCAGTCACTTCCAATGCCCGTGTCACGGCTCTATCTTCGATGTCAACGGTTCTCGAACCGGTGGCCCGGCAACTCGTCGCCTGGATCGTATGCCGATCACGGTGAAAGAGGATGGTTCGATTACGGTCACCACGAATCCGAACACGATCGAGGAAGCTGCTGGCCGCACCGACTATCTACCGACAGATGCGACTCCCTACCCGTAGTCGCGAGATTCGAACGTCAGATGCTGCTATGGCAGCGTGATTGTAAGGAGAAACAGGGTGGGATCAGTTCGCAAACTCGCAACAGTGGTGGTGATTGCCCTCATTGCTGTTGCAACCGCGGTCACGGTGTATACGGCCAATGAGCCGAACCGTCGTGAGAGCGAGACGACCGAGCAACAGAATACGCAGATCGAACGCGGTACCAGTCTATACATCACGTACTGTCTGCAGTGCCACGGACCGGCTGGCCTTGGTGCCGCGGAGAAAGGCCCAGACGGCACCGGTAGCATGGGCCGCACCGGCGGTATCCTGAATCAAGCAGCACTCTATCCTGCTGATCAGCTCGCGACATTGCAGATCGTGTTCCAGAGCGATGATCCGGTGAGGCAAGGCATAGCTGAGGATTGGATTCGCTTCCGCATCATGTACGGTCTTCCGTCCGAACCACAGGTCAAGCAAGACGGCAGTGTCCAGGTACAGATGCCCGCATTTCGACATGATCTGAACGTCGAGCAAATCAACGATCTCGTTTTCTTGATTATGCATGGCGACTGGAACTACGTATATAACACGGCCATCCATCAGACAGGTCTGCAGGTTTGCGAGCAGACACCGGAAGCGGAACGAACCGGTATGTGTGAAGGCGATATGCATGATGCCGCCGCCTATCCCACCGCTCCACCGAAGGCTGATGCGGAAGTCGATGCTGACGCCACACCAACCGAAGCACCAGCAGCCGATGGCACAGATCACGCCATTGAAGCTGTCGACACCGCTTTCGATACCAACGCGATCACGGTGAAGCCAGGCGATACGATTACGCTCACCAATAGCGGCTTCCTGCAGCATGATCTGTATATCGATGGCCTTGGTATCGAGACGAATCTTCTGAACGGTGGTGAGACGCAGACGATTACGATTCCGGCGGATGCAGCGCCCGGTGACTACGATTTCTGGTGCACGGTAACTGGTCACAAGGAATCCGGTATGCAAGGCATCATCACGGTTGTTGCACCGTAGCGCACGAAGGAGAGACCGATGCTTGTAACAAACCTCGCTACCCAGTTCGGTACACTCGCCGAGACTGTCGAGCTCTTCCTGGCGCTACTGTTGATGTTCAGCGGTATCTTCCTCACCTGGTTGGTGCAGAAGTGGGCCGACAAGACAAGCGAAGAGCACCCGGGTGCCGTCAATCTTGGTCAGGCAAATCCCGAGCCGAAACAGCCCAACACGATGCGAGACTAACCATCCCGTAAGCGTATACGCGATACTATCAGGAGTCCGATGTGACATCGGGCTCCTGATGTGTTTCCAGCCGCAGGAGTAGGCATGCCCCCACCAAATACCTATCTCTGGTGCGACTATTGTCGTCGCAGCTTCAAACCGACAGATGCTCCGGACAACCTCTGCCCGATCTGCAAATCGGAGATCAAACCCGTCGGCAAGTTCAATGCGATCCTGCGTGGGCTCGTCGCCAATGAACTCAACCCCTCGCCCATCGTCAGCAAGCATCGCCAGCTGGTGAAGTTGATCTGGACTCGGAATGGTGCGGGCGAGGAGTACTATCGCTTGCTCGCTCCGGAGATGAGCTATGCGAAGTTCGAATCAGCCATGACCAACCTGCTCTGTCGCGGTGCTGAGGAAGGCTGGGTGACCTTCTCAATGCCGCCTGCTCCGGTCGATGACGAGGGGTTGTACATACTGAAAGTGAACGATGAAAATCGTTTCCTGAATGAGTTGCAGACGTTGGCTGGCCCAGACGCGGCCCTGGCCGAAGGAGACTAACGATGCAGGATGATCTGGCCTCACGGAATCTCGGCGAGTATCTGGACGCGTTGGGTGGCGAGCAGGCTGCTCCTGGTGGCGGTAGCGCCGCAGGATTGGTGGGGGCGCTCTCCGCCTGCCTGGCGGAGATGCTGGCGAGTCTGACGCGGGAACCATCGGATGCAATGCTCCACGCCAAGGCAACCCTGCAGGAGCTGCGTCATCGGGCGTTGATGTGCGCCCGTCACGATGAGCTCGCCTACGGTCGCTATATCGCGGCGCTGGCGATGCCAAAGTCCACCCCTGAAGAGAAAGCTGCGCGGAAGCAGACACTGGGGGCAGCAATGGAGGAAAGCGCCCGCGTACCACTAGCCCTCGCAGTGGTGTCCATCGAAATCCTGAATGCAATGGATATCGTCATTCAGGAAGGCAACAAGACGGTGCTGGGTGACGCGGACTCCGCCATCGTGCTGGCGAAGGCGACAGTGGAGATCTGCGCAATCAATGTGCGCATCAATCTCGACTACATCAAGGACGAGGTCCTGTCTGAGGATCTCAGGGTCTCGATCGAAGCCGCCGAAGAGATGGTGGTCCATCTCTCGCAGGAACGCCGACGCCAGATCAGCGATCGGCTGGCGGCCTAAGTCGCAATATCAAAGAAATTCCGGTACTCCACGCCTGATAGACTCATTCAAGACATCTCAGTCTATTGAACGGGAGGACGATATCCATGTCATTTCAGGCGTATCTCAATGCCGTCGAAACCAAGACCGGCCTCACCCCTCGCCAACTGCTTGCACTCGCACAGGCGAAGGGATTTGGACCGGACACCAAGGCAACACCCATCGTAGAGTGGCTCAAGGAAGACTACGGGCTTGGTCGAGGTCACGCGATGGCGATGGTACACGTCATCACCAAAGGCGATCAGATCAGCAGCAAGCATATTGGTTCCGAAGGTTCCCACGCCGATGCGTCTGATCGCCTCTGGCTTGATGGGAAGGACAACATTCCCACCGACTGGTAGAGCAATCTCAGTTGCGCGGAATCTGGATCAAGTCCATGTGTCCCGGCTTATCCGGATGGAAGCTCTGCACGGTCTCCGGCACCGCATACTCTTCCTGCGCGAAGATCTGCCGCCATTGATCGAACGTCGTTGCGGCAGCAGCTTCGTCCAGCGTTGCCAGCTCTTCCGCGGTCGGATCGCGCCCCTCGATGTTATCGATCCCCCAGACATCCCATAGCAGCATCTCGTAGCGATTAAGCGAGGCGATGTCCTGGACAACATTGTGGCGCAGATACGGCCAATCACGAAGATCGGGGATCATCAGATCCGGCGCAACCACAAATGTGGCGGAATCGAACTCGCCAGCGCGGGTGCGATGCCACGCGTCCAGGCCGGGGAGGAAGATCTCGCGGGAGATATCCTCCGGATTCACCTGCTGGCCGCTCGCCAGCGTCCACGGCTCGCGCAGCTGGGCATCGACAAGTCGCCAGCGCTGCTCGCTATCATCCCAGATCTCGGCGATGGTGTGATCGATCCACCAACCATCGGCGAAATAGCCTGAGAACCCAACCCGACTCCGCGCCGGGAAGCCATGATGGCGTGCCAGCGAGACGAACAGCAACGCCCAATCCCGACAGCAACCAACCATACGATCCTTTGCCGCCCGGGGCTGACCGGTCACAATCGGCTGCAAGCTGTTGACGTGAGCCAGCATATCGCCAGCGTAGCGGAGGTTAATATCTTCAATCCGCTCGGCAGCGATGCCATTCTCGGCAAAGTCGCCATCACCACGGTAATGGAACAGCAGCGGAGTAATCGCCGCCTTCATATCCTCGATCGTCGGATTCACGCTGTCCCAGATCGCTGCGTATGCGCCGGGCTCGGTAAACACGGATTGTTGTCGATAGAAATCAAGTTCGTTCATCGGGTACTCCTTACCGGGAATGCGACATCGCACACCAGTTGGTCACTGTCGGCGGCGAACAAATCGCCATTATATATCTCGCGAGGAGGTCCGGAGATTTCGTAACCGTTGGCCGGAATCCACTTCCGAATCGCATGGTAGACCTGCAGTATCTGCGGGAATGCCACCTGCGGACGGGTTAGGGAAACGTAGGCATGCGTATGCGCTGCTTCAATCCGGATCAAATCATCGTCTAGTGGCTGAGTCCCTGGCGCTATCGGTAGACAGACATCGACCGGTCCATCGCTATCCAGATCGACCACACCTTGAAAGACAACGGTCACACGCCCCCTGTCACCACCGTATACTTCGGCTCGCTCATGCAACCACGACTCACTGGAACCGATGAACACGGGAAGCTCTGGTCCATGTAGCTTTCGGGTTACGTAGAGATAGGTTGTCGGGGATACATCGCGGAGCTGAACCTGGTAGGGCGTGGCGCTCTCGGCAAGCACTTCAACCCCCAGCATCGAACCACGAATGTATTGCACCAGATCCTTGCGAGCTGCGTACTCCTCTTCCTCTCGGACCCACCACAAGGCAAGTGCCTCCGCAGCCTCGATGGACGGAAGACCGACTATCTCACGAATCTCGGCCAACGGCATACCGGATCGACGCAGCAGCGAAATCAGCCGTGCTCGTTCCAGTTGTCCTTCACGGTAGAACCGGTATCCGGACGACGGATCGACACTGTCTGGTCGGAGCAAGCCCATTTCATCGTAGAGCCGCAGTGCCTTAACCGAGAGCAACGATCGGCGCGAGAACGCGCTGATGCTCATGTCTCCCTTGCTCATGCGACCTCCTCATCAGGCGACCCACCTGGTCACCAACTCTATGGTGCGGTCTACCCCAGGGGGAGAGTCAAGTCTCGGTCTGCTTCGGTCGATATTGCAATGCCTCAGCCACGTGTCCCGGCAGGACGGCATCAGAAGCAGCCAGATCCGCAATTGTACGGGAGAGTTTGAGGACGCGGTGGTAAGCGCGGGCACTGAGGTTGAGTTGACGCACGGCCATACGGATAAGCTGTTCGCCTTGAGTATCCAGTTGCACGTATCTCTGCACCTCACGCGGTCCCATATCCGCATTCGTATACCGGCCGGTGCCGTGATAGCGCTTCTCCTGAATCGCTCGCGCCGCTTCCACCCGACTACGAACCTCTGCGGACTTCTCACCAGGACGACGATCCGCCAACTGCTCGTACTCTATGCGCGGTACTTCCAGGTGGATGTCGATACGATCCAGGAGCGGACCGCTGATACGTTTCTGGTATCGGGCGATCTGTAATGGCGAGCAGCGGCATTCGCGCACGGGATCGCCATAGAATCCACACGGGCAGGGATTCATCGCTGCAATCAGAGACAGATTGGCCGGAAACTGAATCGAACCGGAGGCGCGAGCAATGGTGACCTTGTGGTCCTCCAGCGGTTGACGCAACACCTCCAGGGTCTGCAGATTGAACTCCGGCAACTCGTCCAAAAACAGCACCCCACGATGGGCAAGGCTGATTTCACCGGGTCGCGGATGGGTACCGCCGCCAACCAATCCGGCGTGGCTGGTGGTGTGATGTGGTGCCCGAAACGGTCGCTGGCGAACCAGCGGCGTTTCCGGTGGCAACATCCCGCGGACACTATAGATACGGGTAACCTCGAGCGACTCCTCCAGACTCATCGGCGGCAGGATGCCCGGCATACTCCGCGCCAGCAGCGTCTTGCCCGAGCCCGGAGGTCCACTCATGAGGAGGTTGTGACCACCTGCTGCGGCTACCTCCAGCCCGCGCTTGACATGCTCCTGCCCCTTGATATCCGCAAAATCCGTAAGCGCGGTATCCTCCGGCATGGCATACGCGGCGAAATCCCCATCCACGGGTGAGATCGACATATCGCCACGGAGATGATCCACAAATGCCGCCAGCGATGAAACAGGATAGACATCCACACCATGAATGAGTGCTGCCTCGCGGACATCCTCGGCAGGTACAAACGCGCGGCGCAATCCCTGCTCCGCCGCCATGGACATCATGCTGATAATGCCCGGGGTATGACGGACATCGCCATCCAAGGAGAGTTCACCAACGACGAGGGCATCGTGAAGATCGGCGAGGACCTGTCCGCTGGCAATGAGGACGCCGATCGCAATCGGCAGATCATAGGTTGGTCCTGCCTTGCGGATATCAGCAGGGGCCAGATTAATGGTGATACGACCGTGAGGGACCTTGCCACCACTGTTGCGGATAGCGGACCGGACACGTTCCCGGCTTTCCTGCACAGCCGTATCCGGAAGACCGACGATGACGACACCTGGTTGGCCTTCGCCTCGATCGACCTCCACCTCGATCAATACTCCGTCCAGGCCAACTACCGCACAGCTGTTGACCTTGGTGAGCACCCTATTCTCCCCCTCTGCATCAGCGTGTGAATAGGTCAGCAACGACCATGATCACGCCGAATTTCCGTGTCCCTATTGTCGCAACTGTAGCATGATGATGATGGTAAAAAGCTCCAAATTCGGGCCAAACTCGGCTAATTCATGGAGTTTCTGACGGAACTGTTGCAATATAAGCACACGGTCACATGCGCAGACCGTGCGCAACGACCGTGACGCATGCCAGGAGACATAATGGACGACAAGTACCCGAATCAGCCGAACACATCCAGCAATGGATTGGCTCGCGCTGGTACCGGTGTTGGACGCGCACTCCTCCGTCGCTGCCCGTTCTGTGGAGCCAAGCACATTTTCGAGAATTGGTTCACCCTCAAGAAGCAATGCCCCGGCTGCGGGAGCGTCTTCGAGCCGGAAGACGGCTACATGCTCGGTTCCTACGTGGTGAATCTGGGCCTCACGGCCGTTATCGGTGTGCTTTTCGCCGTAAGTGTGGTCTTCGGTACTGACCTCTCGGTTATTGCCGTTCAGATCGCAGCGGTCGTACTGGTTGTGGGTCTTCCGCTCTTCCTGTATGGATATAGTCAACTTTTCTGGATCTGCATTGATCTGGTGTTCAACTCGACCCAAAAGTTCGACCCTGCCCAGGCAGCCGGTCGGGCACACCATCATCACGCCTAGGCGCAGTTGACGCCTGCGTCGGCTGCGCCGTTGCCATCCCCTCTTTGCTTCATTACACCTCAACTTAGGATGACACCATGACATCAGCACGTTCGATGATCAACGGCGATGGCCGCCTCAAGCTGGCTGTACAACGATCCGGTCGCTTGACGGATCACACGCTGGCCATGCTCCACCAGGTCGGGCTCAACTTCGAGAGTTATGGGCAGCGACTCTTCAGCCAGACCCGCAACTTTCCGCTCTCCATCCTCTATGCCCGCGATGACGATATCCCTGACTATGTCGTGCTGGAATCGGTCGATCTCGGTATCGTTGGTCGCAATCTCGTACATGAGCAACAGGTCAATGTGGTTGAACTGTTCGCACTCGGATTCGGCTACTGTCAACTGGTGGTGGCGGTGCCTAACGATTCGCCATACCAGGTACCCGAGGATCTTCTGAACGCCCGCATCGCGACGAGCTATCCAGAGTCCACACGCATTTTCTTCTCCGAACTCGGCGGTACGCCGGAAATCGTCAAGATCAGCGGTTCGGTCGAGGTGGCACCGGCACTCGGTGTCGCAGATGCCATCGTCGAACTGACTGCGACGGGATCGTCGCTGCAGCTCAACGACCTCAGACCGATCCACACGATCCTTGAAAGCGAGGCAGTGCTGATCGCAAACAGAGCGGCGCTCGAAGATCCCGTCAAACGCGTCTCGATCGATCGTCTGGTGATGCGACTGCGCGCGGTTGATGACGCCGCCAAGTTCAAGTACATCATGATGAACGCGCCAGAGGATCGCCTGCCAGCGATCCGGGCAGTACTGCCGGGGCTCAAGGCTCCCACCGTCGTCCCCCTGGCCGATCCCGGGTATGTGGCGATTCATACCGCAATCCGTGAGGATGAGTTCTGGGAGAAGATCGAAGAGTTGCGCGCCGCCGGCGCTACCGAGATTCTTGTGTCGGCGCTGGACAAGTTGCTGCTGTAGAAGAGGAGAACATTCATGTCGATTACCAGCTATGTTCGGTCGGCAGTCTCGCCAGCCAAGGCGTACAAGCTTTCACCACGACAGATCCATGAGGACAGCATCTTCCTCAATCTGAACGAATCTCCCTACTCGCTCGTGCCAAAGGCGCAGGCGGTATTGGAGTCCTTCAAGACCGGTAACCGCTATCCGGATTTCTCCCAGGTTGAGCTCCGATCGGTGATTGGCGATTACGTTGGTTTCGCGCCGGAACGTATCGCCTGCGGCGCGGGTCTGGACGATGTCTTCCAAATTCTGGCGACACTCTTTATCGAACCTGGTAAGGAAGTCATTATCTCGAATCCGACATTTGGGATGTACGAGACGTTCTTCCCGCTCCACGGAGCAAAGATCGTCGACGTTCCGATTGGTCCAGCACCAGACTTTGCCCTGGATGTCGATGGCATCATTGGTGCAATCAACGACAACACCGCCATGGTCATCGTCTGCAATCCGAACAACCCAACCGGTACCTTCTTCCCGCTGGAACAGATCGAGCGATTGTGCGAGAACGTCTCCTGCCCGGTGGCCATCGACGAAGCGTATGCCGAGTTCAGTGCCGAGCATCATCTCGAATTCGCCAACAAGCATGACAACGCGATCGTGCTGCGAACTCTAAGCAAGTTCGCTGGTCTGGCGGGATATCGCGTAGGTTACGGTATCTTTCCGGAGGACATGGTGCCCTACGTCTCGGCCGCGACACCTGCCTTCGCCAACGTCTCCGGTCTCAGTGCCGCTATCGCAATCGCCTGCCTGGAAGATCTCGATACGCTGAAAGCCAATCGGGATGAGCAAGTCGCCGAACGCGAACGCGTCACATCGCTGTTGAACGAGATAGAAGGTGTGACCGCGTATCCCAGCTCAACCAACTTCGTCCTGTTCAAGTTGGTGGATGAGGAGACCGCGACATCGGCACTGGCGGCGCTCGCTGCCAGGCACATCTACGTTCGTCACTACCCTCAGGCGAACCTCAATATCGCCGATCACCTCCGGGTTAGCATCGGCTTACCCCATGAGAACACCGCCTTCCTCAACGCACTGGAAGAAACCCTCGCAAACGGAGGGACATCATGAGCAATCGATACGCGAGTATCTCTCGCACAACCGACGAGACCGATATCACCCTGACACTGAACATTGATGGCACCGGGGTGGTTGCGGCCACCACCGGCGTTCCCTTCCTGGATCACATGCTGGATGCGCTATGTCGACATGCCCGCTGGGATCTCACCGTAACCGCAACCGGCGATGCCGCGATGGATCCTCATCACACGGTGGAAGATGTCGGTATCGCCTTCGGACAGGCGCTAAAGCAGGCGCTTGGCGAGCGCCGTGGCATTGATCGCTACGGCTATGCCTATGCACCACTCGATGAAGCGCTTGCCAGGGTGGTGGTAGATATCTCCGGTAGACCGTTTCTTGAGTTCGAGGCAGTCATGCCCGAGCCTGTAATTGGAGCAGACTTCGCTGCCAGTTTGGTGGAGGAGTTCTGGCGTTCCGTGGCTATGAATGCCGGTATCACCATGCACATCGATCTGCTGCGCGCGCGCAATAGTCACCACGCGGCCGAGGCGATCTTCAAGGCGGCAGCAGTTGCCTTTCGCATGGCAGTGCGTATCGGTGGCAATGCCACCACCGTTCCCAGTACGAAAGGTGTGCTGGAATGATCGCCATCATCGACTATGGCGCTGGCAATCTGCGCTCGATCCTGCGGGCTATCGAGTCGGAGGGTGGTCAGGCAACGATCACCGGCAATCCTGACGAGATCATCCGTGCGGATCGCGTGGTGCTTCCGGGCGTGGGAAACGCCAAGGCAGCGATGGAGCAACTGATCTCCACCGGTATCGCTGATGCTGTGAAAGAGCAAGCGGAACGGGGGACGCCGCTCCTCGGTGTCTGCCTGGGTATGCAGCTCCTCTTCGGTGAGCAGGAAGAGGGGCCGACGACGGGTCTCTCACTCATCCCGGGCAAGGGAGTAAAGCTGAGCGGCGATCACAAGATCCCGCACATGGGCTGGAACACGGTGAGATTCACGGATCATTCCCTCTTGCTGGACGACAGACGAGCTCCTACTACTTCGTTCACAGTTATGTGGTGGTACCGGATGATCCGACCACCATCGCTGGCATCACCGAATACGGTCAGGAGTTCGCCAGTGTGGTGATTCACGATCACATCTGGGGAACGCAATTTCATCCCGAGAAGAGTCATACCGACGGGCTCGACCTTATCGGAGCCTGGCTTGCATCGTAAACGGCGGAGAAGCCAATGATCATCTACCCCGCCATCGATATTCGCGGTGGCAAGGCCGTTCGCCTGATCGAAGGCGACTACAATCGCGAGACCGTTTTCGACGCCGATCCGCTGGATGCCGCGCGGCGCTGGCAGTCAGACGGAGCCGAGTGGATTCACATCGTTGACCTGGACGGCGCTCGTGACGGTGTTCGCGCGAATGCGGAGTCGATCGCTCGCATTCGTGCAGAGATCAGCGTGAGTATTCAGCTTGGCGGTGGCATGCGCGGCATGGCAGATATCGAGGCGGCGATAAAGCTCGGTATCGACCGTATCGTCATCGGTTCGGCGGCTGTCAGCAATCCACAACTCGTAACCGAGGCAGTGGCACACTATGGTGATCGCATCGCCGTGGGACTCGACGCACGCGATGGCATGCTGGCCACCCACGGCTGGACCGAGCAATCGAATGTCTCCGCCATCGATGCTGGTAGGAGATTCGCGGATGTCGGTGTGCAGCACATCGTCTTCACCGATATCGGTCGCGATGGCAGGCTGGAAGGACCGAACATCTCCGCGTTGACGCAAATGATTCAGCGAGTGGAAACCAACATCATCGCCTCGGGTGGCGTAAGTTCATTGGACGATCTCGATGCCATCAAGGCAGCTGGCGCAGCGGGTGTCATCATCGGGGCAGCGCTCTATCACAAGCGCATCACGCTGAGCGATGCCCTCACAATCGGAGCGCTATCATGACAGACAATCTGACAATCCGCGTTATTCCCTGCCTGGACGTCAAAGCCGGGCGTGTCGTCAAGGGTGTGAACTTCGTCGATCTGCGTGACGCTGGTGATCCGGTGGAGTTGGCCGCCTTCTATAACCAGGAAGGTGCTGACGAACTGGTTTTCCTCGACATCACCGCAAGCTCGGATGATCGTGACACCATTATCGATGTCGTCAAGCAGACCGCCGATCAGATATTCATCCCCCTCACCGTCGGTGGTGGAGTCCGGAGCGTCGAGGACATGCGCAGACTGCTGGCTGCTGGTGCGGACAAGGTCGGCATCAATACCGCGGCGGTGAACAATCCCGATCTGATCAACCAGGGAGCCGCCCAATTCGGCACACAATGTATCGTCGTGGCGATTGACGCCCGCCGCGTCGGCGACGAGGAGCGTTGGGAAGTATTCACACATGGCGGACGCACCCCGACTGGTATCGATGCTGTCAGGTGGGCGCAGGAGTGCGAGGAGCGCGGTGCTGGCGAGATCCTGCTCACCAGCATGGATCGCGATGGCACTCTGGCTGGCTACGATATCGCGCTGCACAAGGCAATCGATGCCGCGGTCAACATTCCGGTGATCGCCAGCGGCGGTGCTGGAGAAATTGAGCACTTTGCTGAAGTGGTGCGTGATGGCAACGCCGATGCGGTGTTGGCAGCGTCTCTCTTCCACTTCGGGACGATGCGGATTCGGGATGTCAAGCAGCATCTCCGAGATCAGGATATCCCGGTACGGATGGAGGTCAATGCGTGAGTCTGCCGATCAGCTGGCCCGCCGACGGCCTTATCCCGGTCGCGATCCAGGACGATGAGACGCGTGCAGTCCTCATGATTGGTTTCATGAACCAGGAGGCGCTGGACGCGACCCGAGCAACTGGAGAGGTCCATTTCTGGAGCCGTTCGCGCAGCGAGCTTTGGCACAAGGGCAGTAGCAGTGGCCACATCCAGCGTGTGCGCAGCATCGCTGTGAACTGCGAGCAAACCAGCCTGCTGATACGGGTGCTACAGGTCGGTGCCGTCTGTCACGACGGTTACTCGACCTGTTACTATCGCGAACTGCTTCCAGATGGATCGCTGGAAGTCACCCAGGATCGACTGTTTGATCCCCGCGACGTTTACGGCGACGGCAATGGTATCCATGCGCTCACCACGCTATGGTGGAGTGCCTACGCCTGGCTGCAGGACCAGAATGTAGTGGCTGACTCACGCACCAGCGTGCTCCTGCATGACCCGAATACCTCTGTGATCGATCGCATTCAGGACGAGCTACGCGAACTTGCAGGTGTCCTGGATAAAACGCATTTCCATTCAAACCAGAACGACGATGCGCTGCTGGAGTCAAGTCAGTGCGCCTACTGGATCGTGATCGAATGTCTGCTGCGGGGAATCTCGTTCAGCGACATCCTGCCGGATCGTGCATTGGATGTGGTGGAGGCGACGGTCGATCCGTTTACAGCATCACGCATTCTTCGGGTAGAAGCAGAAGCACTGCAATCCATGACTCCAGGAGTTGCGTCTCATCTGCTTCGGATGATCGCGGAAGCTGTGCGCACGGTAGATATCGATCCGCGGGAAATCATCGAGCGAGATCTGGAACAACTGAAATCGAGAGATTACTTCTCGGCGTACTTCGCCCGGTAGCTCATCCTCAGCCACTCCGCTACACCAGTTGCGGCGAGAGCGACCAGGAACGCCGCAGCAGTGAGCGAAACAACACCAAGGATACGCGTTGTTGAGTTCAATGCGGGTTCCGATATGGGATTCAACACGGTGATGTTACCTGGTCCGGCGGTATAGTCCGGCGGAACCATGTAGGTGTTCATCACCTCTTCGAGATTGGCATCAATGGTGGCGGCCACCAAAGCAACCTGATCCGGATCATCACCATGAATAGTGATCTCTACCTCTCGAGCCTTGCGAGCGCTGCTCACCATTTCGCCGAACTGGTCGCGCGACATGGTAGCCCGAGTTTGTTCCGGCAAGCGCAGATAGATCACATCTCCGAAGAGTGAGCTCTTCACCAACTGATCCATGTCATCCAGAAAGACAAAGTCGAAGTATCCCGGAGCATTCGAACTCTCGGGATCGGCAAAGGTGATGTTGACGGTCCAGGAGGTCTCATACTGTGGATCTGGCCATGCCATCCAGGTGACACTAGCGGTGAGCACCGGAACAGCCACCAGCATCCACCACCAACGCTTGAGGCCGTGTAGCCAATCCCAAAAATCCACTAATACGCTCCTCGACCAAATATCACAGCGGGAATGGTGCGCAAGACGATCTTGATATCCAGCCAAAGCGACCAGTTCTCAGCATAGTACAAATCAAGCCGCACCATCTGATCAAACGTCAGCTCACTTCTACCGCTCACCTGCCAGAGTCCCGTCATACCGGGCCGTACCAGCAGTCGCTGCTGGTGCCATGGTTGGTACTCGGCGACTTCCCTGGGTAAGGGTGGACGCGGTCCGACAAAGGTCATATCACCCTTGAACACGTTCCAGATCTGTGGCAACTCATCAATGCTGTATTTGCGTAGCCAACGCCCCACACCGGTGATGCGAGGATCATCTTTGTCCTTGTAGAGCCGTACATCCGCACCGGAACGCTCTACCACCGCATCACGTAGTGAATCGGCAGTCGTGACCATCGTGCGAAACTTCACCATCATAAACGGATGACCATATTGGCCGATCCGTTGCTGTCGGTAGAAAACGGGACCAGTGGAATCTCGACGGATGGCCCAGGCAATGATCAATGCCGGAATACCGAGCAGGATCAGGAGTATCGAGGAGGTAACGATATCGGAACCTCTCTTCAACACAGCTTGCCATCCGCTGATGGACGCGTCCCGCACACCCATCAACGGCACACCATTGATCTCCGAGATGTCGACGCGATCAAGACTGATCTGCAGAAGTTCCGGCACCACCTGAAACCCGACCCCCTGAGAGCGACAACTCTCGATCATGCGGCTGATCGTCTCGTGGCTATGATCCTCCTCGACGATGAACACTTCATCGATATGCCACTGCTGCGTGAGCGTGTTGACATCCTCAGTGCCGCCCAATCTCGGTGTGGCACGGATACCAGCCTCCGTGGCCACGTTCATCTGCTCCAGGTCGTTGTTGCTGACGAAACCAACCAGCCGATACCCCCACCGAGGTTGCCCCAGAATGGTTTGGGCCAAGCGACGAGCACTCTCCGATTCCCCTACGATAAGTGCGGAATCAACACCTATGCCACGCTCAAAAAGCCTGGCTTTGATGAAGGTGGATAGCGCTCGATGACCGAGCATAAGTGCGGTACCGATGGCCAGAACGTAGATGTAAACCGCGCGGGACGGCGAGAACTGGATAAAGAAGGCGAAAAGAATGACGACGGCAATGGCGGTACCGAAGCTCATGGTTACGAGCGGTACATAGTCCCCCAAACTTCGCCGGACGCCCACTCGATAGACACCGCGGGCAATGAAGATCGCGACGGTGGTGATGATAGCGGCGAGCGCGTGACGGCTCCATTGCCAGAGTCCGAGCGTGTCGGCCGATATCGGAACCATCGCACCGATACGATACTCGTAGCGCAGCTGGTAGGCGGCCCAGAAGGCAAAGATGATGACGATGATATCCAGGATCACCGAAGCGATCTGAATCAGAAGCGCCAAACGATACGATGGTCGCGCGGATGCGCGTGAACGCTGATACATCGCAAACGCTGACACTTCCTGTTGATTGGTGGTATCAGCCATGTGCGCCAGAGTTCCCATCTCCGCAACGATGATCGTGCTCTCAAATAATACCGCGTCCCTCTATAATGGGTACCTGATACCAACGAGCTTTGAGGACTCAATGACTCCACCCGCCCAACATGAAGAGCTCCTGCGAGCGCCTACCGCTGAGGAACTGGCCAGATTGCATTCCTGGACGCAGGTCAGCCTGCAACGCCTGGTTGATGCGGTGTTGCAACCATCGACGTTCCTGGCAGCGATGATCTGGCTGCTCGGCGGAACCTTCATGGATGTGGCGGTTATCTCGATGGCGGCAGCTATGTCCTACGCGCTCGGTTCCATCGTGATGCCGCTGGCACTAAGCAAGGTAAGCGATATCCGCCTGGTGCTCCTGGGAGCGAGTGCGGTGCGTGCTGTAGCATCGCTGATCATCGCCGTGGTGGGCTGGCGAGCCGTGAGCATGAGCCACGATGCAGTTGTGCTCTGGGTGGTCATCGCGGTGCTTTTCTACCAGGTGAGCTCGGCTGCCAATGTCAGCCGTAATCCGCGATCCTTCATCGCCAACAACGATCAACCCACCTCTGCACGCAGTCGCCAGGTGGTGGGAGCCACAGCCGGCTTGATCGGCGGGTTGATAGCCTGGCGAACGCTCGGGAACCAACGGCTCGACTTTGATGAGGCAGCAGGTATGCTGCTCTTTCTGGCCGGTATGGCCAGCCTCGGTAGTGTCTGGTTCCAGGTAACAGCTCCCCTCCGCTATCAGGATACGCATCAGAGACTGCCGGTAGCAGCGTGGAGCGATGTCGAACATACCCTCCAGAACATCGAGTTCCGAAGATTCATCGCGGTGAGATCATTAATCGGCATCTCAACGCTGGCCGATCCCTTCCTGATCATATTCGGAATGATGCAGATGCAACTCTCGCTGTGGCATATCGGAGCGGCAGTTGCCATGGTGGTGATCGCCCAGATCGTCGGTGGTGGATTCTGGACGTTGCTGGGAGAGATGCCGGGATCGCGTCGCTCAATCCAAATGGCAGGTCTCATGCGCTTCGGCGCGTTGACATTGGCGCTGTCGGTACCGTTCCTTGCCGATTCCCGCTGGTACCAATCCACGTTTGAGAGCCGATCATTCGCGAACTGGTTGTTTGTGGCGGTCTTCTTCGTTCTGGCACTGGCTCAAAACTCGCTGACGCGAAACGAACAGCACTACGCCATGCAGCGACTCGGCGACGGTCGACTCTTCCCCGCTGCCGATCTTGTGCTGAACATCGTCGTGGTGATCACCTCGCTCACTCCGCTCATCGGTGTGCTCTTGATTGAGAGCTACTCGCTTCGATTCGCGGTAACAGTTGCGGCGAGCCTGGCCTTCGTAGCGTTTCTGGCAACATCGCTGTTGGCGTCACGTAAGCGCCGACTCCGTCGACGCAAACTCACGCCGTCGCCGCGAAAATCCGTTCATCCCGTATCCGATCGCAGTCCGCGATCCGGTAGTGTCAAGATCAAGAGGGTAAAGAAATAATCATGCAGATCGAACCATTCGCGCTGGAACGTTGGATGACGCGCTGGGAACTGCTAGTCACGCACGATATCTGTGAAAGCGGCATCAAGCCACTCTCGCTGGGCGATGTGATGGGTCTCATCCCCGCATCCGAAGCGGCAGTATTGGAGCAGCGTATTCACGAGACTCCGTTGGGATACAGTGAAGCCCGCGGCACCGAGGATCTCCGATCTGTGTTGGCCACCACCTACGCCAACACATCATCCGACGATATCCTCATTACCACGGGCGCAATCGAGGCAAACTACCTGCTCTTCAATGTCCTGCTCAAGGCTGGCGATCACGTCGTTGTGGTCGATCCGGCCTATCAGCAGCTCGCGAGCGTACCGAAGGCAATCGGCTGCCAGGTCGATCACCTCAGCGTCGTCCATAGCGACGGCTACTACTATGATCTGGACGAGCTTCGCGGCATGGTGCGACCAGATACCCGCATGATCGTGATCAACACACCGCATAATCCAACCGGTTGCATGCTCTCGGCCAGCGATCTCAACGAGATCGTGGAACTTGCTCGTGAGAACGATTGCTGGATTCTCTGTGATGAAGCCTATCGTTGGATCGAGCATCCAGGCGGGATGTCGATACCGGGGCCGATGCGCGGTCGCTACGAAAAAGGCATCAGTGTCGGTACCGTCAGCAAGCCATTCGGTGTACCGGGGCTTCGCATCGGATGGTTCGCGGCACCGGCGGAGATCGCACAGGCAGCCTGGGGAATTCGCGATTACGTCAGCCTCAGTCCGGCCAAGCTGAGCGATCTGATCGCCACCGCGGTCATCCGCAATCGCGAGGCGATTTTCGCGCGGAATAGCGAGATCATCGCTGCCAATCTGGTCACCGCGAACCAGTGGTTCACGGATAACGCCGATATCGTTAGCTGGCAGGCGCCGAAGGCCGGTCTGCTGGCGATGATGCGCTATGCGGCAGATCTCGACTCATCCGTCGTTGCGGATCGCCTGGCGGGTGAGGTTGGTGTGATGCTGGCACCGGGCGACGCGTTTGGTATGCCAGGTACACTGCGTATCGGTGTCGGACAGGACCCTCGCATCTTCCGCGAAGGTCTGGAGATGACGGCACAGTTCCTGAGGTCGATTCGGTAACCCGATCTGTGGCCCCCGGGCTTACCCCCGGGGGATTAGGTACCATTACCGAGAGTAAATCCCGGGGCTACAGTTGAGCTACTTATTCGTCCACAACAACGGTGCGGCTCTGCTCGCGCACAAACAAACTGGGATAGTAGCTACCCAGCGCACCCTTGCCGGAGGAACCACTACCCTTCCAGCCGCTGAACGCCTGGCTGCCCGGCCACGCACCGGTGGTGGAGCCACCCTTGCGATTGGCATAGATCACGCCAGCCTCAATGTTGTCGAAGAAGTAGTCGATCTCCGCCTGATCCTCGGTGAAGATACCGGCTGTCAAGCCGTACTCGACATCGTTGGCTTCCTGAACGGCCTGCTCCAGTGATTCGACCTTGCCAACTGCCAGGAACGGCAGGAACAACTCGCGTTTAAACAGCTCATTGTCCAGCGGCAGACCGTCGACAATGGTCGGTGCAACAAAGGTGCCCTCCGCCAATGCGCCATCGGTGAGGCGCTCGCCACCGGCGCGAACCGTACCGCCAGAGGTCTTGGCGATCTCAACCGCTTCCAGGAAGCGAGCAACTGCCGGTTCATCGATCACTGGTCCAACGAACGTCGCCTTATCGACTGGCTCACCCACAACCAGCTGCGCTGTTCGTGCCAACAACTTCTCCATGAACTCGTCGTAAATCGAGGCTTCAATATAGGCGCGGGAGCATGCCGAACACTTCTGGCCGGAGAAACCGAACGCGGAGCGGACCACGCCCTCGACCGCCTTGGACATATCGGCGTTCCGGGTGACGATGGTCGGATTCTTGCCGCCCATCTCGATAATGATCGGCTTCGGATAGACGGTGCTGAAGCTGTTGTACAGGTCCATACCGGTTTCCTTGGAGCCGGTGAAGACGACGCCATCGACATCTGGATGATGCACCAGGTAGTTACCGACCTGTTCTCCACCACCGGTGACGAACTGAAGCGCACCCGCCGGGATGCCACCATCTAGCAGCGTACGAGCAAGGAAGTAACCACTCAGCGCCGTGGCACTGGCGGGCTTAAAGACAACGGTATTACCAGTGACCAGGGCGCCGGCGATCGGACCAGCCGCGAGCGCATGCGGGAAGTTGAACGGAGCCATGATGCCCCAGACACCGAACGGTCGCCCCACCGACTTGTTGCGTTCGCGCGGATCCTCGTTACCCATCGGAACGACGTAGGCGTTGTTCTTCATGTAGATATCGGCGTAGTAATCGAGCAGGTCAGCGCCTTCCTCCACCTCACCGATCGCTTCGGTACGGCTCTTGCCAGCCTCGTGGATCATGATGGCGCTAATGATGAACTTACGCTCGCGAATCTTGTTGGCGGCGCTGTGAATCTTCTCGACCCGCTCCTCGGGGGACAATGCGGCCCAGGTCTTCTGGTACGCCTTGGCGGTCGCCACAGCATCATCAACATCCGCATGGGTGCCCTTCGGGAAGGTACCGAGTACCTGACTGGTGGCGGCGGGCGCAACGATATCGAAGCGAGCATCACCACCGCGGTCCTCCGTTGATGATCATCGGATAGGCTTTACCGAAGTCCTTCTCCACCTGCTCCAGCGCGGCATCGAACTTGCCGTGCATCGCTTCGATCTCTTCGGGGGTTGATGTATAGGTGATCTTGGGATCGAGATTGGTCATAGAGGTTCCTTTCGCGTTTTCGCAGTCCCTAGCGTCGTCGGAAGCGACTCAGGAGTCCATGCTTCTTGCCGGGTCCGTCCTCAACGAATCCGGTTTCACTGTCATCATGATACGGTGTTCTGACGCTGCCGCATATCTCCCACATTAATTCACCGATCTGATCCCAATCCGGCAACGACGGCCAGGATGCGGCTACCTGTTCCGCGAATGCGATGGCCGTTCGCATGACGGTGTTGAACCGATCGGGCGACCGCGGATCGATCAGACCATTTGCATCCGGCGTGATCGCGAGGTTGTGGAATCCAATCGAAGCGGGATCAAGGTTGGGACGCAACGGTACCAGTTCCATACCGAGCTCACCCTGGAAATCATAGACATCCAGCTCCTCGGCAAATGGACTGTCGAGCATGTCCCTCAACGTATCGCGACCATCGCGCGAGGCCCGCATGATGTTTTCTATACGTGCCGAAGCACTGACTAAGGCACCGTCACTCCACGGGATGGCGCTATACCAGGCAGGCATACCCCAACTCGTTCGCCAGGCACCGTTCATGAACCGATTGACCTTCGCACTCGGTACAAATGCCCGACCGAAGTGAATCATGTCCTCCGGAGCGAAATCCGGACGCAGACCAGCGGCAATACCGATCTTGGGATTGGCTCCCTCTGTCAACAGGATCAATCTGGCGGAGAGTGTGCGGGCTCCAGACACGTCAATCAGGTCAAGGCCGTCGCGATGATTCAGCACAACGCGGTGTTCTTCGAAATCCACCAGAACTTCGACATCGCCACTAACACGCTCAATCGCCCATCGCTCGAGTTGATCTCGCTGAGCAACCTGGACACCATTGATAGCCTGGAGCGGCGCAGAGGTTGTGCTGCCAAACGCCCGCTCTATGAGCGCCGAATCGATCTGGAACGCCTCTAAATGCTTGAAACGAGCGCAGCCGACACCCGGTACCATACCAACCGCCGTACCAGCGCCCGAGAGCCGCCTGGCAATAGTGGTGGCACCAAGCCCGGTGCCTACGATCAGGACATCGAGTTCACGTGCCATCTAGGACTTCAGTTCCTCAACCAGCGCCGGCAGGATTTGATGTAGATCACCAACCACACCGAAGTCCGCCATCTGGAAGATAGGAGCACCTTCGTCCTGATTGATCGCCACAATGTACTGGGCGTCCTTCATCCCATAGGTATGCTGCGGCGATCCGCTGAGACCGACGGCGAGGTAAAGCTTGGGTCGGATAACAACACCACTGGATCCAACCTGCATCTCATGCGGCAGAATCTCCTGGAGCACGGCTGCACCGGAGGCACCAATGGCTGCATTCAACACATCCGCCAGAGCTTCCAGTTTCTTGACGCCTTCGCCGTCGATCAAACCGCGACCACCAGAGACCACGCGTTCGGCCTCCTTCAGCGGCGGTCGGTTGACGGAGGTGTCGACGGTAGTGCCACTGGAATCGACCGAGAACTCCGCGAACACGTCCGCCAGCGTTAGTGCCTCCGCCGTGCCGATGTTGATCGGCTCGATCATACCCGGCTCAAGCGCAATCACAACCGTGGTATCAGCATCGCAGGAAACGGTCGTCTCGGCGCGGCCACCCAACACATCGCGGGTGGCAACTATCACGCCATCAGCAACGGCTACGCCCGTGCTCCAGCTCACCAACGGTAGGCCGCAGCGAGCCGCGAGCCGAGGTGTCCAGTCGACACCGATACCGGTTCCTGGACTGATGACAGCCCGATAGTCACCACTCCTCACGACATCAGCGGCAACATCCACCCATGCCATGTAGAAGAACGGCTCTTCCTCCAACACCTCGTGCCAGACGACCGTGATGGAATCATCGAGCGCTTCCAGATATGGTTCGGCGTCCTCGAATCCGGTACCGAGCATCGCCAGCGTCAGCGGCTGTCCAAGTTCCTCGGCCAGTTTGGTGCCAGCCGCGAACATCTCATGTGTATGTGGTGAGATGATGCCCGCAAAGACTTCACCCAGCACCAGTATGCCCGCTTTGTCAGCCATGTCAGACTCCTCTCTAGCCAACCAGGCGGTGCTCGCGCAGCCAGGCGGCGAGCTTCTTCGCCGCCTCCGCGGGCTCTTCATCACGAACAATCACACGCTCGCCACCACGGCGGGCGGCCATCGGCGCACTCCAGATAAGCGGAGATGCGTCCGGTTCACCTGCTTCAATCTGCGTAACGGTCTTCTTACGAGCAGTCATCATGCCGCGCAGCGAGGCGTGGCGAGAGGGCTCCCCTTCGCGGCTGCCGTTGATCAACAACACAGGGGTCGCCAGGGTGAGTTCATCGGCAAATCCATCGAGTTCATAGTTGACGTGAAGCGTGCCATCGGCAGCATCGGCCGAAAGCACGTTAGCGAGATGCGGGATACCAATCAGTTCGGCGACCTGCTGCGCCACCTGACCGGTGCCGTAGTCCTCGCTTAGCTTGCCAGCGAGGATGACGTCGTAATTGCCGTCGCGCAGCGCATTCGCAAGTCGCGTAGCCACAAAGCGGGTGTCCGCCTCACCTTCGAAGACGATATGGATCGCTTCATCGGCACCGGTTGCCATCGCTGAAACCAGATCGTCCTTCAACGCGGCGGGACCAATGCCAACCGCCGTCAGATGACCGTCACAAGTCTCCTTGAGGTCGACGGCATCGCTGATGGCGTGCAGATCGGTGCGATCGAGACCGGCCTTTCCCGCCAACGTGGGTACGCCCGTCGCGGAATCGATGCGCACACCGCGCACATCCTCCGCGTGTTTGATTAACACTGCGATTTTCATGTGTTCACATCCTCAAATACCGCGGATCGCTTCTCCACGAACGCGGTCATTCCTTCCCGCTGATCATGCTCTTCAAACGCATCGGCGAAAACCGCCGCCTCATTCGTCAATGCCGCATCGAAATCGGCGTCGAATGCGTCAGCGACCAGTTGCTTGCTAGCGCGTACGGCACTGGGGCTGTTTCTGGAGATCGATTCCGCCAGCGAAGTGGCGACAGATATCAACTCACCCGGTGCAACGACCTGGTTGACCAGTCCAATCCGTATTGCTTCATCCGCCTTCACCCGCCGACCGGTGAAGATCAGCTCACTGGCGATGCCCTTGCCGACCAGTCGGGGCAATCGCTGCGATCCACCCCAGCCTGGCGGAATACCAAGGGAAACCTCCGGCTGCGCGAAGACCGCGGTGGTGCTGGCGATACGGATATCGCAGGCGAGCGAGAGCTCACAACCGCCACCAAGGGCGAAGCCGTTGATAACGGCAATCACCGGCTGCGGAGTCGCCTCAATCGCGCGACCAACCGCATGACCGAGATCGCCAAACTCCTGAGCTTCGGCCTTGTTCATAACGCTCATGCGCTTGATATTGGCACCGGCCACAAACGCACGCTCGCCAGCACCGGTCAGCAACACCACCCGGATATCAGCACGTGCCGAGATGTCCTCGAACGCGGTCAGGAGATCGCGCAGATGCTGGACATCGAGCGCGTTCAACTCGTCCGGATTGTTGATCGTGATTGTCGCTATCGGTCCATTGGTTGAGACATCAATACTCATCGCTCGCCTCCAGTTCCGTCAGTTCTGAGAGGTATTGTCGACTAACGCGCACATAACGTTCCGGAATCGCTGCCAGATTAGCGGATTGATTTTCGTCCAGCGCACTGCGTTGCTTGGCGGGCATCCCAATCACCACCGCCTTCTCCGGAACCACGGTGCGTTCCGTGATTACGGCACCAGCAGCGATCACTGCACCCTGGCCAACTTCCGAATATGACATGATGATTGCGCCCATACCGACCAGAACACCATCGTGAATCGTGGTGCCGTGAATCAGGGCACTATGGCCGATGGTGACATCATTGCCGATCACACATGGGGCATCCATATTCACGTGCACCACGGTACCATCCTGAACGCTGGTGCGATCGCCAATCGTGATCGGGCCGATATCGCCCCGGACGACGGCATTGAACCAGATGCTGGACTTCGTACCGATCTTCACGTTCCCGATGACGACGGCACCGGGAGCGACCAAGGCATCATCGGCGATCTCGGGCCAGTTGCCTTCGTAGGGAAGGATGATCGCGCCCGGGAAGCGGTCCGCGAAATACGCCCGGCTCATGCTGGTACCCGCAGGATCATGGCATCACCCTGGCCGCCACCGGAGCAGATACCAACGGCACCGATACCACCACCGCGGCGCTTGAGTTCGTTGATGATCGTGACCACCAATCGCGCCCCACTGGCACCGATCGGATGTCCAAACGCAACCGCGCCACCGTTCACATTCACCTTCTCCGGATCGACACCGAGTCGCTGTGTCGAGATCATGGCGACACTGGCGAAGGCTTCGTTGATCTCGAAGAGATCAACATCATCAACCGTGAGGTCTGCTTTCTCCAGTGCATTGCGAATCGCCATCTCTGGTGTGAACGCAAGGTAGGGTGCATCCCAGGCGGACTGTCCGGAGGAGAGAATCTCCGCCAGTGGGATGACTCCTCTGGCTTGCGCTATCGCCGAATCGGCGACAACCACAACCGCGGCACCGTCGTTCACGCCTGGTGCGTTGCCAGCAGTGACTGTACCGCTGGGATCAAAGGCGGGTTTTAGCTTGGCCAGCACCTCAGCACTGGTATCGCGGCGAGGAGCTTCATCGGTATCGACAATCGTCGTGCCCTTTCGCCCCACGATATCGACCGGCACGATCTCCTCCGCCAACCAACCCCGATCCATGGCATCCAACGCACGCTGATGGGATCGCAGTGCCCAGGCATCCTGATCCTCGCGGCTAATTCCGATTTCGGTGGCGACGCTACCCCCATGAATACCCATGTGGACGTTGGCAATCGCGCACGTGAGACCATCGTGAACCATCAGATCAATGAGCTGACCATCACCCATGCGATAGCCAGCGCGAGCCCCGGGTAGGGCATAGGGGGCATTACTCATGCTCTCCATGCCACCCGCCAACATCGCGGCGCCTTCACCCAATCGAATCTGCATGTCAGCCAGGCTGATCGCGCGGAGACCGGAGCCACAAACGCGGTTGATCGTCTCGGCAGTAACGGTACGGTCGAGTCCGGCGCGCAGAGTGACCTGACGAGCCGGATTCTGTCCAACCCCGGCCTGGAGCACCTGACCCATGATGACGTGGTCGATATCGGTATCCTCGATGCCAGAATGCTCGATCGCTGCCTTCGCCGCGATCACACCCAGATCAACCGCCGAGAGCGATGCCAGACTGCCGCTCATTCGTCCGAACGGGGTTCGCGCCCCGCCGAGAATCACTGTCGTCATCTACTCACTATGCTCCTGACGTGAATGCGGGTTCGGTATTCACCGACCCCGCATTGTCACGACATTCGTCTTGTACCGGCTACTCGCCGTATCCCTGTGCGGGCGGCTGCGGCTTGTTCAGCGGCTTGTCGATACGGTAACCGAGCTCGTATTCCGCCTGCACGATCTGATGAATCTCGCGCGTGCCTTCGTAGATCACAGCACCGCGAGCGTTACGCAGCATACGCTCGACTGGATAGTCATCCGCAAAGCCATACGAGCCGTGAATCTGGACGGCGTCATCGGCAGATTGCAGTGCCACATCGCAGGCGTACCATTTGGCTAGCGAGGTCTCCTTGGTGTTGCGGATACCGCGGTTCTTGAGCTCAGCCGCCTTCATGACCAGCAACTCGCTCACCTCGCGACCAGCAACCATTTTGGCGATCATCTGCTGCACCAGCTGATGCTTACCGATCGGCACCCCGAAGGTGTGCCGCTCATTCGCATATTTGGTGCTGGCATCGAGTGCGGCTTTGGTGAGACCAACCGCGCCAGCGGCGACCGTGAAGCGCCCCTGATCAATGGCGCTCATGGCGATCTTGAAGCCCTCGCCTTCCTCGCCAATGCGATTGGCGGAAGGAACACGGACATTGTTGAAGCTCATCTCGCCGGTGTTGCCGGCGCGAACACCGAGCTTGCCGTGGATGGTACCGGTGGTGAAACCTTCCATACCGCGCTCGACAACGAAGGCGGTCATACCCTTGTGGCCCGCATCTTTATCAAGCGTCGCGAAGACAAGGAAATTATCGGCCAGGTCGGCAAGAGAGATCCACATCTTGGCACCGTTGAGAATGTAGTCATCGCCATCCTTGCGGGCGGTGGTGGAGATCGCCGCGGCATCGGAACCTGCACCCGGCTCGGTCAGACCGAAGGTGGCGATCTTGGTGCCCTGCGCTTGCGGTACGAGGAAACGCTGCTTCTGATCCTCGTTGGCCCACTGCAACAGCGTCAGGCTGTTGAGACCAACATGGACGCTGAGAGCGACACGAAGGGTGGTATCGACGTACTCCATCTCCTCGCAGGCAAGTGCGAAACTGATGTAATCCAGCCCGAGTCCACCGTACTCTTCCGGGATGGGCAAACCAAGGATGCCTGCCTCACCCATTTTGTCGATAATGGCGCGGCTGTAGTTCTGCTTGGTATCCCATTCGCGGACAAACGGGGCAGCTTCACGGGCGGCGAACTCGCGCACCATCTCGCGAACTTGCTGCTGTTCCTCTGTGTATTCAAAATTCATTGCTACGAACTCACCTCAATACGCGTGGTCTGCTGATATGCAGGATCGGGGTAAGTATATCAGTGAATTGGCGTGTTTAACGGGAGAACGCGCGGGGACCGCGTGTAATCTCGCCCGATGAGATGAGCCGCTCCTCACCATCGATCATCAGGCGCAACTCACCTGTTGGGGCGATACCGATGATCACACCATTGATGGAGCGATCCCCGTCCAGAAGCTGAACCGGATCACCGTTCAACCACAATCGCTGCTCGATTCGTGACTGAACATCTGCTGCGAGCGTGGGCCGCCAATGCGACAATGTAGTCTTCAATGACTCGATAATCCGCTCGAACAAATGCTCGCGGTCGATCGGCGATCCTGACTTGATCATCAGGCTCGTAGCACCCTCTGGTAGCTGGTCAGCCGACTGCAGCACATTGACACCGATACCGAGCACAGCCACCAGTTCCGGCTGCATCCGAGTCTGCACCAGGATACCGCTTACCTTGCGACCGTTAATCATGATGTCATTCGGCCACTTGATCGCGATCTCATCGGGAATGATTTCGGCAAAGACTCCAGCCAAGGCATCAGCGAGTGCGAGCGACAAGCTGCCGAGTTCATGGAGTTGATGCTCCGGACGAAGCAATACGGAGAACATGAGCGACGTCGATGGTGGGACATCCCAACCACGTCCCAACCGACCCCGACCCGCACGCTGATACTCGGCACGAACAGTCGTGCCGGGACTCGCGCCCATGCTAGCCAGGGAGAAGGCGATATTCTGGGTGCTATCGACCTCGGGAAACCGCCAGCGGGTGTCGCCGATCACTCTTTGTCCTGACCATCTTCGGACTCTTCCGTCTTGTCCTTGTTCCGGTCGTCGGAATCCGGGCGGAGGCGCTGCAGCCAGCTCTCGGATTCGGTTACTTCGGTTTCCGGTTCAGGGGGCGTCAACTTGGTGACACGCATCTTGCGGACACGATGACGTTCAACCGAGAGGATATCGACTCGTACGCCTTCGGCCTCAAACGTATCCCCAGCGACCGCGAGGCGACCGAGATGCTTGTGCACGAATCCGCCAAGCGTGCTGAAGTCCTCGTCGTCCTCGAACTCGATACCGAGCGATTCCTCCAGATCCTCCAGCGGCAACCGACCATCAGCGACGACGACACCCTCACCGGAATCGTTGATCAGGTCTTCTTCGACATCGTACTCGTCCTGAATCTCGCCGACAATCTCCTCAAGGATGTCCTCAATCGTGACCAATCCGGCGGTGCCGCCGTACTCGTCGGTAACAATGGCGAGGTGGATGCGCATCCGCTTCAGATCGGCAAACAGCTCCGGCAGCTTCTTGCTTTCCGGGATGACGTAGGCCGGTCGGATCAGATCGAGCAGCGGCAGGCGATTCGTGTTGCCAATGACAAACGGAAGCAAATCCTTCACGTACAGCACACCGAGGATGCGATCCAGGTTCTCCTGGTAAACCGGAAGACGACTATGGCCTTTGGCAACGATCGTATCGATGACTTCACGGGCGGTGGCACGACGATCCAGAGCGACGACATCAAGGCGCGGCACCATGATATCGCGGACAGTCATCTCCTCCAGACTGAGAATGCCATCGATCATCTGGCGTTCGATCTCACCGATAACACCGTCATCAGATTCGAGCACGCGAAGCTTGAGCTCGTCCTCAGTGCCCATTGGGAGCTCCGTGATGGGCTCGCCCGGCAACACTTTCTCGATGCCGGAAGCGATCACGGATTCAAGCCAGCTGAATGGGGTTACCAAACGCTCGCCGATCCGGCCGAGACCGATCAAGCGCGAGATACGATCATCGGCCATCTGGCGCGAAGCAATCGCTTGCGGTATGGCCCGACCGAAGATGAGATAGATCAAGACGATAAGGAGAATACTGACCCAACCGAAATCGCGGGTGGTGCGGCGGTCGATCAACGCCGCAAGCTGACTGGCGGCCACGGCACTGGCAAGGAGCTCGATCAACCGCATGGCTCCAGCCAGGGATCGACGGGCGTTCAGATAGTGCGAAAGCGATCGTTGCGACCTGGCGATGGGCTTCTCAGCGGGCGGAACCAGCTTCTGATTGCTGGTTTGGCCCGCAATCGTGAGCACGCAGCCAGCTAACACCAACACGATGAGCGAGATGATACAGATCGTTAACTGTTGCCAATCACTGGCGTCCAAATACGTTCCCTTTGCCTAGCCTTAGGTAAACAGGGCACTGATACTCATGCCCTTATGTGTGCGCATGATGGCTTCCGCCAACAACGGAGCCACGCTGACCACGCTGACATTCTCCGGTGCTTCATGCGGCAACAAAATGGTGTCCGTCACAATCAACTCATCGATATCGGCGCTTCCGATCAGTTCAAGCGCGTTTCCGGCGAAGATGCCGTGCGTCGCGCAGACGTAGATCCTCTCGGCACCTCTGGCACGCAGAAGTTTGACCGCTTCCACCAATGTGCCACCAGTGGAGATCATGTCGTCGACGATCACGGCGGTCTTGCCATCGACATCGCCAACGATATCCAACATCTCCGTCTTGTCAGCATCTGGATGCTGCTTGGAGATGATGGCCAAACTCCCATTGGCTCGGGTGCGGAAATCCTGAGCACGACCAACACCACCCGCGTCCGGGCTGACGACAACGATCTCGCCCTGAACCCGCGAGCGGAATGCCCTCGCCAGCAAGGGTGTCGCGCGCAGGTGATCGACCGGAATATCGAAGAAGCCCTCGATCGCGGGTGAATGGAGATCGACCGTCAGAACCCGGTCTGCACCAGCCGTGGTGATCAGGTTGGCAACCAGTTTGGCCGAGATCGGCTCACGACCGGAGGTCTTCTTTTCCTGCTTGGCGTAACCATAGTACGGAATGACGGCCGTAATGCGATCCGCCGACGCTCGCCGCAACGCATCAATCATGAGCAACAGCTCCATGATGTAGTTGTTTACGGGTTCGGATGTCGGCTGAATGACGAAGACATCGGCACCGCGGACGTTCTCGTCCAGCTTCACCCTGGTTTCACCGTTCTGGAACGTGGAGACGATAGCACGTCCGAGATCGACACCCAGCTCGCGGCAGATGGCTTCGGCCAGGGCAGGGTGAGCGTTCCCGGTAAAAACTTGCAGACGCCCTTCCACTACCTACTCCTTTATTCGCGGTGCAATCGGTCGGGCAGGAACACCAACAACGGTCTGACCGCTCATAACTGGCTTGGTGACTACGCTTCCGGCGCCGGTGCGCGCACCCTCTTCCACCTCGACCGGTGCTACCAGTATCGTATCTGATCCGATAAAGACATCTTTACCAATCTCGGTGTGATTCTTGTTCACACCATCGAAGTTGGCGGTAATCGTACCAGCACCGATATTGGTGTTCTCACCGATATGGACATCGCCGAGATAGGAGAAGTGCCCGCTCTTCACACCATTATCGAGTCGGGCGTTCTTGAGCTCTGCATAGCTACCAATGTGGACATGCTCGCCGATATGGGATTCACCCCGGATGTGGGCATATGGCCCAACATCCGTATTGGAACAGATCGTGGAGGACTCAACGGTACTGTTACGAATGGTGACATTGTCACCCACCGTCACATCCGTGAGGACGGCGTAAGGTCCAACCGTGCAACCGGTGCCGATCGTGGTCTTACCCATCAATATGGTCCCAGGAAGAAGAGTCGTATCCTGACCGATCTCAACCGATTCATCGATAAAGATCGTCTCGGGACCGACCATCGAGACGCCATCGAGCATGTGCTTTTCACGCATCTGCTTGCGCACGATGGCATCTGCCTCCGCCTGCTGAACCCGATGGTTGATACCAACACTCACGTTGATATCGCCAGGTACAGCCTGCACTGGCCAGGGTTCTCCCTCCTGATGTTCGGAGGCGGCCAGCGAAACGAGATCGGTGAGAATGTATTCTCCCACACCCGGATCCAGCGCCAGCGTGGGAATGGCCTTCAACGCCCAATCCCGCTTAAGCACCATGATGCCGGAGTTGATTTCGGTCTCACCTACACGTTTGGCGGGGTCGTCGTTCTTCGCCTCGACAATCGAGGTGACATTGCCATCGTCGTTCCGATCGATGCGACCATACTTCTCCGCATCCGGGAGAATGCAGGATAGAACCGTGACGGTCGCATCCGTGGTGATGGCACGATCAAGGAGGTCCTGAATCGTCTCACCCGTCAGAAGAGGATTGTCGCCAAGGAGACTGATGATGTAGTCGACCTCGGGTACGGCTTCGATCGCCGCCAGGACCGCATGAGCAGTGCCCGTGGGCACTTCCATCACCGTCGTGCCGAACTCACCATCCATACGAAGTCGGGAGGGAAGATCGGTCATTGTCGGGCTGACGACGACACAGATGTGATCAGGATCAATGTGTTGCGCCGCTCGAACGATGCGCTCAACGATCGGGATACCAGCTACAGGATGGACATGCTTCGGGTGAGCCGACTTCATGCGCGTGCCATGGCCAGCAGCCAGCACGGCAACAGCGACGGAGACAGGCTGGCGATGTTCGTCAGATTGAGATGTCACGTGGGGTCACTCTTCCGGTGTTTCGAGGGGCGCCTCGGGCTCGCGGACCAGGATTCGAACCTGGAATAAAGGCTCCAAAGGCCCTTGTGATACCATTTCACCATCCGCGAATGCGGCCTGAATCAGTTTACCGGGAATCCAATGCACATGCCAGTTTCCGCCCTGCTACCGAGTTTTCGGCCGGACTTCCGATGACAACGATTCAGCGCGATCAACATCCCGCTGGTTCCACGCTCCGGGTCTCGGTAGTCTGTTTCCGTTGGAACGGAATCGCACTGGAAACCATCGTCACAGGTGACGGCGATCTGCCGGGAACCCTCCCCGATCATGACGAAACACTGGAAGAAACTGCCACTCGCATCATCGCGAGGCTGTTCGACCAACCAGCGGCATACATCGAACAGCTCTACACCTTTAGTCACACAGAAAACAACGGTCGGCAGACGCTGGTGACCTATCTGGCACTATTCCAACCGGGTAGCGTTGGCGTACTTCCGTGGCAACCACTGGCGGAACTCGCGGCGCTCACCCACCGCGATGCCACCGTTCTCGAGTACGCCTCCGCCCGACTACGTGCCAAGCTGGAGTACACAAGCATCGCATTTCATCTCATGCCAGCATGCTTCACGCTGGCAGAGCTCCAGCGCGCATTCGAATCGATTCTGGGCGAGCAGTTGGACAAACGGAATTTCCGCCGCCGGATGACGACCAGCAGTATGCTGACGGAAACGGGCGAGAAACGACGCGAAGGTCCGCATCGCCCAGCGGCACTCTATCGATTCTCCGGTACGCGTGACCGCGCTTCCTATTTGACACCGATGACCACTCAGTCCCAGGAGCCCCAACCATGACCGACCGTATTGGCATCGTTCCGGCATTCAGCAAACCGGAAGCGAAGGAGTTGGCCGGGACGATCACGACTTATCTGGAGAGCCGCGATATTCGCGCTGTGCCGGAGAAAGAGATCGTGGCGGGTGCTACTCCGAACGTCGATGCGATTGTGGTGCTCGGCGGTGACGGTCTGATGATGCGGATGGCGAATTCGTTCCCGGATGTACCGCTGATCGGTATCAACTTCGGCAAGGTCGGATTCCTGGCGCTGGTCGAGCAAGCCGACTGGAAGCAGGCACTAGACCTCTTCCTGGCTGGTGACTATCAGTTGGACGAGAGTTCAACCCTGCAGTCGTCTTTGATCCGGGGCGACCAGGAGGATGATCAGGGCTGGGCGATCAACGATGTCGTCATCAGATCTGGTAATCGGATGATCGAAGTCGAAGTCTATGTCGACGGTGTCTTCGTCAACCAATATCCGAGTGACGGTCTCATCGTCAGCACTCCGCGCGGTTCCACCGCGTACTGCATGGCCGCCGGGGGACCGGTTCTGGCACCGGGCGTGAAGGGATTCGCGGTCGTTCCGATCTCCTCTCACTCACCGATTCGGACACCGATGATCATCGCCGAGCACGCGGTCATCGAACTGGTCAGCGCCAACGCGCACCCGGCCAGTTTGATCCTGGACGGGCAGTTGACCAATCATCTGCGGCAAAATGATTTGATTCGAATCACCAAGGGCGAGCATACCTTCAAGCTGGTACGCGTCTCTACCACCAGCTTCTACGCGGCGTTCCGGGAGAAGTTCAACTTCCAGACGCGACCGAACGCGGTACCCAGCCGCATGGTGCAACCCGGCACGGATACTCGGTAGAGAGCTTACTTCCTGCCGGTATTATCTGGAACCGGGACTTCACCGGTAACAAGTGGCTTGGCTTCGTGCGCGGTTCGCAGATACTGCGTCTGCTGAGCGGCTTCCGCCTTGAGGCGTTGCTCGATCTGGGCGGGATCAACCCAGCCGATCTTCTTTGCCTCCGGATCTATCGGAGTCAGTTGTAGCTGAATTGGCATCGGGCGGTGCTCATGGGGTTCCGAACCGCAGTACGGGCAGATATCCCATCGCAGATCGACCAGCTTGCCACAGCGACCACACGGTTCTCGCAACTGCGTGTTGCAATGAGGACAGATCTGCCAATCATCCTGCATGAAATGGTGGCAGTTCGGACAGGTCGGCAGCTCCTGCAAATCCTGCAGCAGATACTCCTCTTCCAGCGACTTCTGATAGGCCTCGTCGAGCGTCTCCTTTGGCCGGAGCAGCGTATACAACAGCACACCCGGTACCCAGAAGAAGACCGCCAACAGGGTCGAGAAGACCTGAGCGACGACGTTCTTGCTCCGCGACTCGATGTCCCTGAAGGTCCACACGATAAGCACAAACCAGGTGGCGATAAGGTAGGCACCTCCCAGCGCGAGAAGCACCTGGAGCGACCTGGCTATGATTCCTTCGATATCCAAACACCTGCTCCTTGGCCGCGAGACTGTACGAACGTCGCAGCGCGCGAGGCTATTCTACCCTGTTAGTCGCTCGAAGCGCCGAACATTGACGACGAAGATGGTGGCCCCAACGCGGACGGAGTCGCTCTGATCGTCATCGGCGTCGAAATTCACCTGTGCAAACGGCATGAGTGGATTGACGAAACTGCGGCGCGAGGTCGTGTGGCGATCAACAATCTGGGCCACCCGTGACACTTGCGATTCCTCAACACCCACAAGGAAAGTGACATTGGAGATACGCAGGAAACCACCGGAACTGTTGATCTGGGTGGCGCGGAATCCCGCATCCACCAATCCATCCAGCACATCGTCGGCATCGGAACCCTGCACCACGGCGATCACGAGTTTCATAGCGATGCCTCTCTCACTCCGCATCGATCACTCACCGCTGCCCGAATGGCTGCCGTGACCTCATCGATCGATACGGTGGTGTCTATCACTATCCACGATGCCGGATCGGCTTCGGCAAGTCCAAGAAATGCGGTTCGCACGCGCTCGTGGAACTCGATAGGAGCACGATCAATGCGGTTGATCTGATCAACGTCACCGTGACGGCGAGCCAATCCGACCTCAACCGGGAGATCCAGCAGTATGCGAAGATCGGGCAGTACCCCGCCTGTGGCAAACGCCTGAATTTCGCGTAATCGGTCCATCGGTAGTCCAAGACCGCCACCCTGATAGGCGTATGTGGAATCCACATAGCGATCACACACCACGATGGCACCAACCTCAATCGCGGGTGCGATCACCTGTCGTACGTGCTGGGCCCGCGCGGCAGACATCAGGAGTGCCTCGGTCTCGCTAGCCAGATGGAGGTGATCGGATTGCAACAGGATGCCACGGATGGCATCCCCGGTCGGCGTACCACCGGGTTCCCGCGTCTGGATGACATTGTGACCGAGTGTACGCAGCCACTCCGCCAGCCGTGTCGCCTGCACGGATTTGCCGGCCCCTTCGGGTCCTTCCAGCACGATGAAGCATCCATCCGCCGACACTATTGCACTCCCGGTCGATAGATCTCGACGTGTCGGAACGGATCGCGCCCCCGACTCCGCGATCCCAGATTGTAGCGCTCCGCCATCTCATGTTGCATGCGACGGATTGTCGGCGATTGTGGTCGCAACGCGGTGGCGGGCGCGCCCTTCATGATGGCGGCAATCGCTTCCTCCGCTTCCGAAAGCGCGATCGTCACATCATGCATACGGCGTTCACGCGAACTCAGTTTTGGGACATCGTCATCCTCGCCATCGACATCGCTGTCGATCGTTGAAGGGAAGATACTCCGGATAACGTTCTCCATCTGGGTTGCGGTGTTGCTGCGAAGGACGTAGACCGGGATGCCACGAAGCTCGGCATCGCGCACGGGCTCAGCCTTGCGACGATAGGCATTCTTTAGCGTCATCACGATATCCGCGTCACGCTCGGAGCGGACGATGATCGCAGGCACATTCATACGACTGATCGAGGCATCCAATCGATTCCGACTAACACCAAAGGGGAAGATACGCAGAGGTTTCTCCGCGGTTCCTCGCCCTTTGGCGATCGCAGCCAGCGGCGGCGCCACCGCCCGCGTGTCCATCAACTCGGCTTCCTGCGCCTCGGCTTCGATCTGCTGGACTCTGGCTGCAGCCTCGGCGAGAAGAGCGTCGTCGAAGAGCGTTTCCGCCGTTCGAGTTGGGGTCACCTGCCGGTGTGACCGTTGCCTCGCGGTAGGATCGCGGCGCTCATCTTCCGACGCAGAGGTAGAGATCGTTCCATCCGCATTGCGCTTACGCCGCTCGGATCGCGGTGGCGCACCCCGTAGCAGGGCATCGACCGTGGCAGCGACATCCTTGTGGACGATCACCTCGTCCCGCTCCACGATCTCCACCATGACACCAAACGTTGGTGGCGCCTTGCGTTCCAGAATGGACTTCTGCGATCCCCGCCGACGCGCTTCTTCATCCGAAAGCGTGACTGACTGGATACCACCGATCAGATCGGTGAGCGTCGGATTCAGCATCAGATTCTCGAGGGTATTGCCGTGCGCCGTACCGATGAGTTGCACACCGCGCTCGGCGATCGTGCGTGCGGCCATTGCCTCCAGCTCTGTACCGATCTCGTCGATCACGATCACCTGGGGCATGTGGTTTTCCACAGCCTCGATCATGATCCGATCCTGTGCAGTCGGTGTCGGGACTTGCATGCGGCGGGCCCGACCGATGGCCGGGTGCGGGATATCTCCATCGCCGGCGATCTCGTTACTGGTATCGACCACCACGACGCGCTTGCGGAGTTCATCCGCCAATACGCGCGCAGTTTCGCGCAGCATCGTCGTCTTACCAACACCGGGTCGGCCAAGAATGAGCACGCTCTCGCCGCTCTCGATCAAATCGCTAATGATAGCGATCGTACCGAAGACGGCGCGACCAATACGGCAGGTGAGACCGACGATTTCACCGGTACGATTGCGAATCGCGGAAATACGATGCAGTGTCCGCTCGATACCGGCGCGATTGTCATCGCCGAACGCGCCGATTTTCTCGGCGACGGCCGCCAAATCCTGACGGGTGACATCGATATCGCTGAGCTCAATTTCCTCGAACTGAAACCGGGCCTCGGGAAGTCGGCCGAGATCCATGACGATCTCAACCAACTGGCCATATTCAGGGTGATTCCGCTGCAACTGGGTGACTTTACGTCCAATGACTTCCGGCAGCGCATCCAGCAACTCCTGGATATCATCAGTCATTTCGCTACGATTCGTTTCTGACATAGACGGGGCTTCCTGATCTGAATGCGTTAAGTGATCGTGACGGAGATGGGTGATCGTGCCTGACTCAACAGTGCTCATGCTGACTCCTCACGCTAAACGACGGTACGCGCTGGGGATCGGCCTCCGCAGGTCGGAGTAACTCAAAGGCCTCGGCAAGTCGCAACGATCCCGGGCTGGTGGCGGTTGTGTATCTCACCATCAGGTGCTGTTCGGACACCAGTTCCTGTAAATGGCTCGAGATGCCGTTGGCCAGATCAAGCTGATACCCTCGCAAGAGGAGATAGATTGGACGCGGTGTCTCCTCCGCCAGAATCGAGCGTACCCCCACAATCACATCCTGCAACTGCGTTCGCATTTCCGGGGCCACCAGAACATCCAGAACGTGGTAGTGACGAGATGTACGCACGCGCACATACGCTCCAACGCCATTCTGACTGGTTATGAACCAACCGCGTTGGCTTCGGCCCTCAGTATCGACGTCCCAGGCGTGACTCGTCAGTGCTTCCGCATTTTGGACATCACGAGGGGTGGTTTGAATATAGAGTTGATGCATGGACCAGACATCGGACTTCGCCTGCGTCCTTACGCCGGCACTGCGTCGCACGGACGTCGTTTGATCCAGCAAGTACACCTGCTCCCGGGTGTAGGCTGTGAATCCAACCGCTCGCAGAGCGGAGAGCAGCGAACTCTCCACATCGAGTCGCGCCAGGATACGACGGGCTCCACACTGACCTGCGGCGACTACCGCGTGCTCCAGCAAAGCCACAGGCACATCGAACTCATCCTCATTCTCCGCCATGGAAAGGAACTGCAAGTGCCACCGATCATCGGCTGGTTGCCGGGCACACTGAAGCGCACCCAAACGACGATTGCCAGTGGAGCTGAGGGCGACGTAAAGCGGCAAATCGGAACCCTCCGCATGGAGGATTCGTCGCATCGCTAACTGCATCAGCCCCGGGCGCTCATAGGAACTCTCGGGGAAACGCAGTTCGTGCCGAACCTGGAACTGGCTCAGCATACTGGCGTCGCGCAGGTGATACGGTCGCACGATGATTGATGATAGGGAAGACAGTTGAGCACTATCCGGTTGATCACCTTGCGGTTGATCCGGTTCTGACTCAACGAACTTGAGGACGCGCTCGGCGTCATAGATATTCTGAATAGCCATTGTCCTGATTCTAGCGATGAGCGCGTCAGGACTCAAGGTGTTAATGAGAATCCAGTACTAGAAGATGCGCCGTCCTGTTAGCGCGCGGCCAAGTGTCATTTCATCGGCGTACTCGAGATCGCTGCCGACCGGCAGACCCGAAGCCGGTCTGGAGACATTGACACCGAGGGGTGTGAGTTGCCGATGCAGGTAGACGGCGGTGGCATCGCCGTTGAGATCGAGATTCGTGAATACGATCACCTCATCCGGTGATTCGGTCTTCACCCGTTCGATTAGCTCCGCGATGCGGAGCTTGTCCGGTGTGATGCCATCGACCGGCGAGATCGCGCCGTGCAACACGTGGTACTTACCACGGTACTCATGCGTGCGCTCCAACGCAACGACATCCAACGGATCCTGCACCACGCAAATCGTCCGTTCCCGCCGAGGATCGGAGCAGATCTCGCATGGCACCTGTTCGGTCATGTTGAAGCAGATCGGGCACATACTGACCCGATCTTTGACCTCGATGATCGCCTCCGCCAGAGCAACAGCATCCTCCCGATTCGTCTTGAGGATGTGATAGGCCAATCGGCTGGCGGTTTTAGGACCGATTCCCGGTAGTTTGGCAAGTTCCTGGGTGAGAGTCACGACAGGTTGGGCCACACCCGATCCGTAGTTTGAACTCATGGTATTCCTGGCGCCTATATGCAGTCTCTCGACACGCATGTGGTCGTGGGGCAGCTCATTGGCCCTCAGAGACAACTCCTGGGAGGAGACAAGCTCCCCCACCACCGAGGATGCGCCGGGCACCCCAGGCAAGAGTCGAACATCTATTCTATTTTACCATCAGCACAAAGCCCTCCAGAGTTTTCTGAAGGGCTTTCAGCGTCATGTGAGCGCTGTAACTACAGCCGGTACCGAGTGTTTTGAAAAGTAGCAGGGCGGTCCTTCTGCCCTCGAGATGCGGCTCGAAGGGGAGACCAGCTCCCCACCCGCCCTAGTCCAAATTCGGTGTCTCAAAGCTGTGGAGAACCGGTCGCCCTTTAGCACCGTCCGCTGGACCAATGATGCCATCCTCCTCCATCTGCTCAATCATGCGGGCGGCGCGATTGTAACCAACGCGCAGCCGACGCTGCAGCATGCTTGCCGAGGCCGTGCCCTGGGCGCGGACGACATCGATCGCCTGCTGATAAAGCGGCTCGTCTTCATCCGGCTCATAGTCGCCACCACCACCGGTGTCGGCACCCTTGCCCGAACTGGGAAGGTTCAACCACTCCTGGTCGTAGTGCGGATCGGGCGAGACGGTCTTCCAGTGGTCGACAATCGACTTCACTTCTTCGTCGATAAACGCGCCCTGAATACGGCTCGGCTTGGACTCGTCCGGCGGCAGATAGAGCATGTCGCCGCGACCAAGCAAGCGCTCCGCGCCCGGGAGATCAAGAACAACACGACTATCCGTCATGCTGGAGACCGCGAAGGCGATACGCGCCGGCACATTCGCCTTGATCAAACCGGTCAAAACGTTCACAGACGGTCGCTGCGTGGCAATGATCAAATGGATACCGGTCGCACGAGCCATTTGGGTCAAACGCGCCAGCAGCGTTTCCACTTCATCCGGTGTGGTCATCATCAAATCGGCCAACTCGTCGATGATCACCACCATATATGGCAGCTTCTCGGCATCGGTTTCATCCGCTGCCCAGGTGCGATAGCCATCCAGATTACGAACGCCAACGGACTTGAACAGCTCGTAGCGACGATTCATTTCGCGCAGCACCATACGAAGCGCGCCGACAACCTTGTCCATCTCGGTCACAACCGGGCACTTCAGGTGCGGCACACCGTTGTAGCCAACCAGCTCGACCATCTTTGGATCAATCATGACCAGATTGAGCTCATCGGGTTGCATCACACTGATCATCGTACTGATGATGCCGTTGATACAAACGGACTTACCGGAACCGGTGGCACCGGCGATCAACAGGTGCGGCATTTTGGTGAGATCACCAACGATGTATCGTCCGTTAACATCGCGCCCCAGCGGCAGCGGCAGTTTCGCCTTGCTCTTCTTGAACGCAGGCGATTCCAGCACCTCACGCAAACCGACCGTGGCGATCTGGGGATTCGGAATCTCGATACCAACTCGAGCCAATCCCGGGATCGGGGCCTCGACACGAATGCTTTGCGCCGCCAGCGCCAGGGCGAGATCGCTTTGCAAGGCGGTAATACGGCTAACCTTGACGCCGTTCCCGGGTTCCAGCGCGAACTGGGTCACGGCAGGACCCGGATTGATCTCACGCACCGATGCCTTCACATTGAAGCTCAGCAGCGTCGATTCGATCACTGTCGCCTTGTTCTTGAGCATCTGCGGATCTGGTGGGATTTGCTCGTAATACGGCAAGGCGTGCAGATCGGGAAGCGGAAAGGGCAATCCGGCCTGAACGGGCTTGAGTTTGCTGGCGTCCGTTTGGGGGACCGCCGTTACCTTCCCCTCTTTCGGTTTCTCCGGCAGGTTCACGATCGGGGCAATCGGTGTCTCGACGACGGGTTCGGCAACAACTTTCTTCGCCTTCCGTGGAGTCGCCGTTACGGCCGAGAACGTCAACGTCTGACTACTCGCCGGTGTCGGCACAGCAGGTGCCGCTACCGGCTCGACGACGCGTTTTGGGAGGAGTCTACGAATCTCCTGATCGAATGTGTGCAGATCGTGACCGGAAAGCAGGAAGACCGAAAGAGTACCGAGCCCGAAGAGCACAATACCGCTGAAGAACCGCCCCAGCATACCGGTCATCAGATCGGCGACGATACTGCCAATGGCTCCGCCGCCCTTGCGAGCGTCAAGCAGACCGGTGACACCGAGAATGAAGGCGACACCGCCGAAATAGTGTCTGAAGAGGAGAACCGGACCATCACCGGCGGTAAACGTGCGCACGGTGACTAATACGGCAAACACCGGCACGATGAAGGCACCACCACCGAACAGGGCGCGAAGGAGGTTGCCCCACCATTCAACGATGGCACCATCGGCGGAACCACGACCGATTGCCCAGCCACTAAGCAGTGCGATGACCGCGAAGAATCCACCGAGAAGCTCTCGTTTGAAGCGATCGCTCATCTCAAGCTGTGGCACAGCCCCCTGAATGAAGGCACGTGTCCGAATCGCCCACAACGTCAACCCGGTAGGCTGCGTTGGCGAGGGTACCTTGGTGGCTTTGCTCTTCTTTTTTGTGGCGGCGCCCTGAGCGCGGGTCTGTGTCGCCATGCGAAGCTCTCCCCGACTGCCGATACTGCTGAACAGGAGGTCACTGCACCTCGTCTGTCAAAACGTACGTACAGTATATGCCAAGCTGTCACCGGTGTACAGGGTGTCCGAACAACTGGTATGGCTCAGTCGTGATACGTGTCTGTATAGGTTCAGAGACATATGACCCCTGAGGTGGGCAGCAAATGAGGTGGCCATTCCCGTACGATGAGTGTGTTGCATTCACGTATGAGAAAAGGACACCTCTATGCGCAAGTTTATCAGTTCACCCGGCTATCGAACCCACATGGCTGTGCCCAGGTGGATGCAGCGCGTGACAACGCACTCCCACCAACGCTTCTGATGAAGCCCGCATGGACTGCACTGGGTCGATTTCTCCCACCAGCAGGGTGACCATGGCCGCGGCCGCGGCCATGGTCAGCGAACGCACGATCAAGCGGTGGCGGCAGGCACTGAGGTTGCACGGACTCCAGGGACTGGAACCGAAATCTCGGCACCAAAGCGGCATCGTGGCCCGCAGTGGACACGACAGCTGATGTGGAAGCGGTTCTTGTTGCGCGGAACAGTGAAGAAGGGCGTGGCAAGAGCAAGATCATCATTCAGGATCTGGTAGGCAACCGGACGCATCCTGTCGGTCTCAACTGTTGGTCGTATTCTGGCCTACCTGAAACACCGGAGACGCATCCGGGAACCCCACCGGATCGTGACACGCCAGGTCCGGAATCCGCGCCCGTACGGGATCCGTCGCCCGAAAGGCACACCACCGCCTACCCAGCCCGGTGATCTGATCCAGATCGATACCGTGCATCTCCGTCCGCTCCGGGGGTGGAACTCCGCCAGTTCTCGGCCATCGATGTCGGTCACCCGCATCTCAGTGACCGATGTCCGAACCACCGCCACTGCCCGGACGGCACGAGATCATCTCACCTTCCTGATCGGAGTTTGCCCTTCCCGGTACGGACGATTCAGGTCGATGGGGGATCCGGAGTTCATGGGCGAGTTTGAAGCGGCTGTCAGGCGCGTGGGATCGTCTTGCGTGCTCCCACCTCGCTCACCCAAGCTCAATGGTCGGGTTGAGCGCTTCAACCGGAACCACGCGAGAGGGAGTTCTGGGCGTGGTATGAGGGCACAACCGATCTCCCCACAGTTCGGAAGGCCCTCCATCGCTGGACCAGCCGCTACAATGCCATCCCAGGGAAGCACGCATCGCTCGGCTATGTCACACCGCTCGATTCCCTGCTTTCCCTCCAGGGGTCATAAGTGCTGAACCTCTACAGTGTCTTGACACATCTCGCGGCGCTGTCCTATACTCGCTTCGCTGCCGGATGAGTTCGGTGCGCGCGGAAGTGGCTCAGTGGTAGAGCATCTCCTTGCCAAGGAGAAGGTCGCGGGTTCGAATCCCGTCTTCCGCTCCACGATTCTCGTGACGACGGGTCAGACAATGATGTCTGGCCCGTTTTGTTTTTGGTGGAGTCTGTTCGCGGAAACGCGTACACTCAGTGGCACTGCGGGCGTGGCGGAATGGCAGACGCTGCGGACTTAAACTCCGTTGGGGCAACCCGTGCGGGTTCGACTCCCGCCGCCCGCACCAAAGGGAGGACTAACGAGCCTTACTCGAACTCAATCCCTGGAAGTGTCTAGCGAATCAGGGCCATCGAGCAAATGCTCGGTGGCTCCTCTTGTCTCAATGTCCTTCCCGGTGGTCCCGAGAAGTTTGGGCACTCAGGAAGTGTGGACACTGGTGGGAGTGGACCCACTGGGTAAGTGCCTGTCTTCAAGCGGCGTGGTGCGTTCGATGTCGATGGGTCCCTGGCGGTGACGGACATGGGCTCAGCCCAGGATCTCGCTGATGCCCTCTTGGTAGGAGGTGACGGCGAAATCGGGAAACCGCGTCGTGAACTTGGAGGCGTCGAAGATATTATCGCCGCGGTAGCGCGGCAGCAATTCCTGCACTTCTCCAAGCTGGCCGATGAAGCGACCGCCAAGCCTGAACGTGAGAAGTGGCAGCACGGTGTACCGGATCCGGCGACCGGTACTCGCTTCGGCCACGCCGATCATCTCGGCGTAGGTGAGGCGGTGCGGATCGATCGGCAGGTGCCAGGTTTGGCCGTAGGCGTCAGGCGTGTTGCCGATCAGGGCCATGGCCCGGCTGGCATCCGGCGTCCAGATGAGGGACCTGAGTGTCTTCGCGCTGACGGGAACGAAAGGTCGCTTGCCCGCCTTGATCCGGTCGAAGACGAGCGAACTGGTCAGGCTCTTGGTCTTGCCCGGCCCGTAGAACTCCGGCGCCCGGCAAATGACGGCATCGATCGATCCCGCGTTCATGGCCTCCAGCAGCATCGTCGCGATCTTGGCCCGCACCCGGCCCTTGCGGCCGTTCGGTTCGAAGCTGATCGACTCGGTTTGCGGAACGGGGGTCCCTGGATACATGTAGGTGTTGTCGAAGAACACGAGCCTGGTACCGTACCTCGCGCAGGCGTCGATGGTGTTGCGCATCATGACGGGAAACTGCCGTTCCCATAGCTGCGAATCCATCGGCAAGCCCACGGTGAGGTAAGCGATCTCGCTGTCCTCGACGGCCCGAGCCGTGGCCTCGGCATCCGTCAGGTCGGCGCGAACGAGCTGATCTGTGTCGTGGACTTTCGTCGGGTTCCGGCTGACCAGCCGGATGTCGTGCGTGAAGCTGCGGTACAACTCGCGGGTGAGTTCTTCGGCGATCTGCCCGTTGGCGCCCAAAATGGTTTGCATCGGCTGCATCATTCCTTCACGTTCGCGTGATGACTGGAAGCGGGTTCCGTGCGAGCATACGTTTGCCCGCGCCGGGATCCACGGCTGCATACACTGAACCTACGCCTTCGCACCCGAGAGGTCGCTGATGATCCGGCGCGCCAGTGCGGCCGACGAGCCGGGATTCTGACCGGTGTAGAGATTACGGTCCACCACGACGTTGGACTTCAGCGGCAGTCCGGCTGTGTAGTTCGCGCCACTTTCCTTGAGCCGGTCTTCGAGTAGCCATTTCGCCTTCCAGGCGAACGGATTGAGCCGCTCCTCGATGTTGGACAACCCGGTCATGGTGTAACCAGCGAACGGCCAACTGCCGTCGGGGTTCTTCGCCGCCAGCGCCGCCGCCGGCGCGTGGCACAACAGGGCCAACGGCTGGCCTCTGGCCAGCCGTTCTTAACTTTGGCAGTTTTCGGCACAGGGGATTGTCAAGAAGTCACAGACTCCGTAGGCTAAGGGCCTCTTCATGATCCATGGCCAAGGAGTCTGTGATGCCCGATCCTACCACGTTCTCGACCCAGTTTGTTACTACCTGTGCCACCATGCTCCGTCACGCTACCCACCAACGCAGGACTGCGCTGCGCCTCCTGGTGCTGACCGTTGGTCTGGTTCTGGTGACCGGCCGGAGCATGGTCTGCACTCCTCGTCATGGGCATGGCATCGCGTGACTGGACCGCGACCTACCGGGTGTTCTCCGCCCCACGGGTTGCGATCAGCGCGTTGCAGCGTCAGGTTATCGCCCACTGGCTGCGGCTGTATGCACGTCATGATCCGGTGGTGGTGGTGGTCGATGGCACTCAGCTCCCACGGACCGGGCGGAAGATGCCGGGATCGGGGTGGGGACGATCCCCGCGGACACCACCCTGGAAGCCTGGCATCCATCATGCCCAGCGCTGGGAAGGGACGAGCGGGTTGACACCACCCACCGCGGAAGGAGACAGTCGTGCCATCCCGCTGGTGTTTGCACCAGCTCCATCACCGACCTCGCGGCCATGGGCAGATCATCCTCCTCAGACGGAATGGCAGGCCGCGCTGGAGGGTGTCTGGATCATCCGGGAGGCGATGGACGCGCTGGGTGAACAGGATCGTCCCCTCGTGGTGACGGGGGATGGTGCCTATAGTGGTGCGGGAACCTGGAATGCCTTGCCACCGGCCACGACCGGGATTGCGCGCTGTGCGAAGAATCGGGCGCTGTACCATCTCCCGGATCCGAACGAACCACCCCGACGTGGACGGAAGCGGCTCTATGGAGACCGCGGTCTCACACCGCAAGCGCAGGGACAGGAGCATTCCGGGTGGCAGACATGTGTCATTCGGGTGCGGGGCAAAGACCGTCATCTACGGATCCAGGTGACCGGTCCCTGGGTGATCAAGAAGGCAGCCGACCATCCCCTGATGCTCATCACGATTGCCGGGATTGGACGTGGGCGTGGATCGTCACGACGATCACGTGACATGATGCACTTCCTGGTCAATGCCCGCCAAACTTCACACGGATGGGAGCTGCCCTATCCGGTGGAACAGCTGGCGCTCTGGGTGTGGCAACGGTGGGAAGTGGAGGTAATGCATCGGGAACTGAAGAGTGGCTGGGGACTGGGTGACCAGCAACAGTGGTCGGCCCGAGGTGCAGTGACCGTGACGCAGTGGGTGGTCTGGGTGTACGCGGTCCTCATCCTGACGGGAGTCAGGTGTCCGCCGTCCATTCGGCATTCCCGGCGCTGGTACCGCCAGCGTCGCTGGACCCCGCGTGACCTGACGATGCAACTCCGGGAAGAGCTGATGACCGCACCACCCCGGCAGGTAACACCCCATTGTGCGTGGTTCCGGACCAACCCCACGGAAAATACCGCCTTGAAGGTGCTGTTGGCGGTCGCGGATGCCATCTAACGCCAACGATACGCCTCAGACTCGCACAATCCAGACATGTCCCACGATGACGACGGCTCTCACCAGAACCCTCGCCTCCTCAGAGTGCCAAACTTAAGAACGGCTGGCCTCTGGCCAGCCGTTTTGTCAGCACGGCACCCGAGGTTTCGTCTACGGCAAGGTCTTCCATCGGTCCATGACCGCCCGAGTAGAACACCACGTCGAAGTCGTCGGGGTCCCTCTCGGAGAAGTTGGCTGGCTTCGCCAGCACCGGCGCCAGCCGGTCGAGTTCGGTGCGGAGCTCCTTGGCGCGCGGCGGGAGGACACCACCCCTGATGCCGAGGCTCAGGTGGTCGACCACCGGCTGCTCACCGCCCGGCGTCGCAAGCGTGACCTCCCAGCCAGCCTCGGTGAACCTGGTGTAGGGAACCACAAACTCTTCAGCCCAGAACCCGGTCGGGTGCTCCGTACCGTCCTTGAGCGTCCAGACACGGGCAGCTGAGAGAACCTGCAAAACTCTGGTCATCGAAAACTCCTCACTCGGTGTGGCTCCAGTCGCCGCGTCAGCTTCCGTGGAGCGCCGTGCGGAGCGCGTCGACGGCGAGTTTGCGGGCGATATTCGCGGCGCGCGTCTCGCGCAGGCTGTCCAGCAGCAGGAAGTCATGGACCATGCCCGCTACCCGCACGGACGTGACGTCCACACCGGCCTCGCGAAGCTTGTTGGCGTATTTCTCGGCGCGCTGGGCGGAGTCGGTAGTGTACTGGTCCCAGAACCACTGCATCCCCTCGCGGGTGAGATAGTAGCCCTCAGCGAACTGCAGGCAAGAGGGGGTGTCGAAATTGGCGTTGGTCACGGGGTAGAGCAGCACCTGGGCGGCCAAGTCGATGCCGCCACGCTCCTTGTTCATCAGCGCGAACACCGTCGACATGCAGCCGCCGACCGACTCGCCGGTCACCGCAACCCGCGAGGTGTCGAGATCGTGCTCCGCCCCGTGCTTGAGCAGCCACTGCCCTACCGCGTAGTTCTGCTCCACCTGGGTGGGATACTTCGCCTCTGGCGCCCGGTCGTACACCGGAAACACGCCCGCCGCGTTCGCGCCGACGACCAACTCCCGGAAGAGCCGGTCGTGCGTCTCTTCGTCACCGAAGACCCAGCCCGCCCCGTGGATGTAGAACACCACTGGCAGCGGCCCGCTTGCTCTCTTGGGCCGGATGAGGCGAGTGCGCACCGTACCCCACTGGCCGGTGTCCACCTCGACCCATTCCTCGTCAACCCCGGGGCGCGGCACGCCTTCGCCGCTCTGCAGGTCGAGCAGAATCTCGCGGCCCTGCTCCGGGGGGGCTTCGTAAATGCGCGGATGCGGATCGGTGGCCTCGGTCAGGTCTTTCGCGGCGGGTTCGAGGTATGGGGTGATTGGTGGCGGAATCTCGGTCATGGTCGCTCCCTGTCACGAATATCTGAACGGACAGACGCCCCTATCACAGCGAGCGGTAGCCTCCCAGGCAGACCGGCATCCGGGCCATCATCGACCACGCACGCCGCTGTGTGCAGTGTTCACATTATACTAGGGGACGATGTAAGCACCGTCAACACTCAAGGGGAGGAATTGCTGGAGCCACTGGCTCAACCGGACCGGGGTCGGGCCGAGAAGATCGCCGCGAACGAGGCGCGTACCCGATCCGCGACCTGTTCCGGTGGCCCCGCCGGAAGTTTTCCGTCGAGTTGGAGACAGGCCAACCCATGCACCAACCCCCATCCGGCGGTGGCCAGCGCGGGCGTATTTGCGTCGGGGAAAACGTCTATCACCGCTGCGGCGAGCAACTCGTGGATCTCGGCGACGGCCTGGACCCGATCGTCATTCGCGTCGTCACATTCACTGCCGAACATCAGCTTGAACAGGGATGGTCGCCGGAGCGCGAAATCGACATAGGCCACACCGAACTCGGCGAGGTCGGAAACCGATGTCGGCATGGCGCGATCCTGCAGCAGGTCCGCCTTCAGGTCACGAAATCCTTCCGCGGCCAATGCGGACTCGAGAGCGGCACGGTCGGCGAAATGACGGTACGGCGCGGTCGGCGACACCCCCGCCCGCCGGGCGACCGCCCGCAACGAGAACGACTCACCCTGTTCGAGCATCAGCATCGCCGTCGCCAAGAGCGTCGCCCGCAAGTCGCCGTGGTGATACCTGCCCCTGACCGAAATTGCCACCGCTTCCATCGCCTCCTGCCCTGCAGCTACCATCCTAAACGTAGCGCATGGGAGTCAGGAGCGGGAGCGTCGATGTCTATTCGGCGGTTCAGCACCACACCGTTTGGCACAAGAAGGAAGGAGCAAACCGCAACCGTTGGTACACCAGCCACTTCACTGTGCTGACCATGTGATAGAGCCACAACGAAGATCATTTGCCTTTCATACCCGTTTCCCGTGACCGCCTGATCTGAGCGCAACCCCGTGCCTCCGGAGCGCCGTTCGGATCGTGTCACGCGAGTAGCCAGTCTCTGACGCAATCTTCGTGATCGTCCAGCCGCGTTCATGCAGGCGCATGGCCCTCTCTACGTCTTTCGGGGTGATAGCGTGGCCACGCAGTGACACACCCTTAGCGCGCAGTAGGTCACGGAGCCCACTTGCCGAGATACCATACTCCCGACTCAGTGCTGGCGTCTCTTCTCCAGCCATGTAGCGAGCGACGAGGGTTTCGATCACCTCGGGAGACAGACGTCGTCGGATGCGGCGATGCGGAGCCGATTGCTTCTCTTGGCACGTCGCCTCGGATTGCATATTACGCGACAATTGGGCGAGTCTTGCAACCTCGTCGGGAGACGGCGATTGCGATATGTTCGACTGTCCGTCTACAGTGCGCACCTCTCTCGATTCAACACGCCATAACCGCATAGGTGATGATGAGACCGCGGAGATGCGGGAGGTTGGCACGCCGACCGTCTTGGGCGGGGATCGATCGTGATCGAATCCGCTCCCTAGGTGAAATCCGTCCGATACTTTCCCCTCGTTCCGTTCGGGATCCGAAGGACAGCCTACATCTCCAGAATCAGCGGCAGGATCACTGGACGCCGTTTGGTGCGGCTGAAAACGTACTTCTGGGCGCTCTCTCGGATCGCCTGGTGAAGTCCCTGCGAGTCGCCGAGGAGCAGCGCTTTCTCCAATCCCTCAGCCACCGCATCATCAATCCCCTGCTCCAGTTCGGGATCAGAGGTAATGACGCTAAAACCGCGTGTACTCACCTTTGGTCCGGAGACGATGGTACCCTCCTGCATGTCGATCGCGACGGCGACAGAAATGAGTCCGTCGTTCGCCATCGCGGCGCGATCCCGTAACGCCGGATCGTGGGCAAGGCCGACGCTCTGTCCCTCGACCACGATCGTGCCAACATCGATCTGATCGGCAACAAAGGCACCGTGCTCGTCCAGTCGCACCACGTCACCAATGGAGACGCGGTGAATCCGGTCGCGAGGAATACCCTCTTCAACTGCGAGATCGGCATAGAGCGCGAGGTGGCGCGGTTCGCCATGGGTTGGGATGACGTGCTGTGGCCGCACCAACTGAATCATCTCCCGCAACTCGTCCCGATACGCATGACCGGAGACATGAACGCGAGCCAAACCCGGGTAAACAACCTCGGCACCGGCCTCAAACAGCAGGTCAATGACCCGATAGACGGCGGTTTCATTTCCGGGAATCGGCGAGGCTGAGATGACGACGGTATCACCCTCCTTGACCGTGAGTCGTGGATGCTCGCGATTGGCGATGCGGCTGAGTACCGCCATCGGCTCACCCTGGCTACCCGTGACCAGATAGACCAGTCGGTTGTCAGGCACACCATCGGCGCGTTTGGCCGTGAGCAACACCTCTTTGGGATCGTTCAGATACTTCAGTTCCCGCGCGACCTTGACGTAGTTCTCCAGGCTGCGCCCCATCGGGACCACACGTTTGCCCGTGCGTGCCGCCTGATCGATCACCTGCTGAAAACGCGAGATCATGGAGGCGAACGTCGCCAGGAGGATTCGGCCAGGCGCGATATCAAAGATCTCGGTGAGGGTGTCATTCACCTCAGTCTCGCTGGGTGTATGACCACTCCGCTCAGCATTCGTCGTATCCGAGATGAGCATACGTACACCGGAGTCGCCGTAGCGACGGATGGTGTCCTTGTCGGTCACTTTGCCATCGTCCGGCGTCGGATCGAACTTGAAATCGCCGGTGACGATGATCACACCCTGCGGCGTGGTGATGGCGAAGCCACACGCATCCGGAATGCTGTGAGTGACGCGAAACGGCTCCAACGAGAAATCGCCAGCGGTCAGTGTGGGATGCTCATCGGGATCGAAGATATGCAACTCGATCTTGTCCGCCAGCTTCCGCTCTTGCATTTTGCTCTTGATCAAGCCTGCCGTCAGTGCGGTCGCATAGATCGGAGCACCCACCTCTTCCCACAACCACGGCAGCGCACCAATGTGATCCTCGTGACCGTGGGTGATGAAGATGCCGCGGACTTTCTCACTGCGACCCTTGAGGTAGCCGACATCCGGCAGGAGCAGATCAACCCCAAGTTGCTCGGCATCAGGGAAACCGAGCCCATAATCGACGATGATGATGTCCTGCTCCGTCTCGAAGAGCATGAGATTCTTGCCGATCTCGCCAACTCCACCGAGAAAAATGATGCGGACATCGGTCATATTGGGTGCGCTCCTGATTTCTAGAAAAGCGATTGCTGATGAGGTTGCTGAGCGCGGGCACGTTCGGCTTCACGAGCCTTTTCGCGCTCGGCAAGTAGCCGGGGAAGCTTCTGGAAATCGGCCTCCAGATCTGGACGCAAGGCGCCATTGTGCAACGCCGCTGCGGGATGATACATCGGCACAATGAAGCGGCCATTCACCTCTTTCGGCTGGCCATGAATGCGACCGATGCGTTCGCCCGGGAAGTACATCGACATCGAGAAGCGACCCAATGTCACGATCACGTCAGGATCGATGATCTCGATCTGTCGATGCAGGAAATGGGCACAGGCTGCCATCTCATCCGGTAACGGATCGCGATTGCCCGGCGGACGATGCTTGACGACATTTGTAATGAAGACATCCTCGCGGCTAAGTCCGGCGCTCTCCAGCAATTGCGTCAGGAACTTACCGGAGTTGCCAACAAATGGCTTCCCCTGCGTATCCTCATGGAATCCTGGAGCTTCGCCGATAAGAAGTATGCGGGCTTCCGGGTTGCCTTCACCCGGTACAGGATTGGTGGCATTGCGCCACAACTCACAGTTGCGGCAAACGCCGACTTCGCCACGGATTTGGTTCAGTTGCTCACGATTCGTCACGACATCCCTCCCATGTGCCGTGTACGAGTATACGCCTAACCCTTCACGGCACCTTGTGTTAGTCCATCGATAAGCTGTCGCTGGAAGAGCAGGAACATCAGGATCAGCGGCAGGAAGATGATCGTTGCCCCGGCTGCGATCAGCGGGATGTTGGCAGTCCATCTATCTTGAAAATACATGAGCCCGACCGGAAGCGTGTGGTATTTCGGATTGATATTGACCACCAGCGGCAACATGAACTCGTTCCACGTCCAGATAAAGAACATGAGCCCGACCGTGCCGATCATCGGTCGGCCAAGCGGGAACATCACCTGCCACAGGCTCTGCCAGCTGTTGGCGCCATCGACAATCGATGCCTCCATGACATCCTTCGGGATGGTTTGGAAGCACTGGCGCATCAGTAACGTACCGAAGGAGAGACTCATCGCGATCTGCGGCAGGATCAATCCGATCAGAGAATCGAGCATACCCAACTCGCGCAGCACATAGTAGAGCGGTACGACCATCGCCTGCAAAGGAATGACCAGGCCCAGCAACAAGTAGGTGAAGGCCAATCCCGAACCACGGAAGCGGAAGCGGGCCAGGGCGTAGCCGGTTAGCGTCGAGAGAACGACGGCTGGAATCACAACACCGACGGCGACGATGACACTGTTGGCGAAGAAGCGCTGGAACTGCCCCTGCACCCATGCCTGACGATAGTTGTGCCATTGGGCGTCGTCGGGCAACGAGAAGACTCCCTTCGCCAGTTCCGGCCCGGTCTTCAGCGAGGCAAGGAAGGTCACGGCAAACGGCAGAACCGCCACCACTACTCCAGTGATGAGCAAGGTGTAGGCGATAAGGCGCTTAACCATCGCGATCACCTGCCAGTCTCAGGATAAGCATCGACCCGACGAGCGTAACTACCGAGAGCAACACCGCGATGGCGGCACCATAGCCAGCCTGATTCGATCCAAACGCCGAGTTGATCATGTACAGCGCCATCACCTGTGTCTCACTGCCAGGTCCACCATCGGTGGTGGTCTTGATCACATCGAAGGCGCGCAGTGCATTGATGAGATTGATGCTCAGGACAACGGCGATCTCGCCACGCAGTCCAGGCAACGTCACCGCGGTGAACTCCTGCCAGAAGCCGGCACCATCCAGGCGCGCCGCCTCATACTGCTCGGTGGGGATCTTCTTTAATCCTGCCAGGAAGACAACGTAGCAGAAACCGTAAGCAGCCCAGGCTCCGATCATACCGACCGTCGGCAACGCCCACGTGAAATCGCCGAGCCAGACGGGAGGTTTCGCCCAACCGAAGCTTTTCAGCAGGCGATTCACCGGACCGAAGATCGGATTCAGAATCCACGCCCAAACCACACCGATGAGAACACCGGGCATGATATAGGGTAAGAACAGACCTGCCTGAAACCAGCGACCGCCGCGCAATGCCAGCTGATGCGCCATCGTGGCAGGAATGATCCCCATTACCGCTGGCAGAAGGACAAAGAATGGGATCAGCTGGAGGTTGTTGATAAAGGCATTGCGGAACTGGCCGGACCCGAGGGCACGCGTGTAATTATCCAGCCCGATGAACAGTGCCGTGTTCCAGCTGATCCCGTTCCAGTCCGTCAGACTGAGGATGATGGTCCCCACCGTCGGAATCGCCATGAATGCGGTGAAGATCAACAGGCCAGGGAGGAGATAGAGCCACGGTTCCAACGAACCGATTCTTCTTCGCGAGGAACGAACGGGAGTAGAGCTGCGCTCTACTCCCGTTGCGGTTGTCTCCATCAATGATTACTCGAAAGACGCCGCGTACGATTCCTGCAGCGCGGTCACGAATGCCTGCGGATCGATTTGACCGCCGAGCAACGACTGCAACTGCGCCGTGATGACATCGTAGAAATCAGGCGTTGCCCAATCGAGATAGTGACCGACGGCATCAGCCGCAAGGGCAGCATTCCAGCTGGCGTAGAGGTCACCGGAAAGGGTGCCTTCCACGATCAGATCATCGGAGATCTCACCGGCAGGGAGAATACCTGCCTCCACGAACTGGGCGAAGGCTTCTGGCGAGACGAAGGAGTTGATCAGCTCCGCTGCAAGATCGGGATCCTCAGCATTGGTGGTAATGGCGTAGGGGATACCGACACCACCGACGTGGAGTACGGTACCACCCTCTTCATGCGGCGGCATGAGGAAGAAACCAGCATCATCGCCGAGACCTTCGGCCACGGAACCCGCGGCCCAGGAACCCTGCATCAACATGGCACTCATGCCGGCTGTGAACAGCGGCACGGCATCATCGCCATTGACCCCCTCAAAACCTTCCATGAAAAAGCCGTTGTCATTCCATTCCACCAGCTTGGCGGCGGCATCCAACATCGACTGATCCTCGAAGCTGGCATCGTTGCGGCGGTAGATGATGTTATCCAGATACTCACGTGTGGTGAAGGTGCCCTGAATAGCGCCGAAGATATGGATGGCCTGCCACTTATCCAGCGTGCCAAACGCGATTGGCTCGACACCATGCTCACGCAGGGCGGCGTTGAGCGCCTCGAACTCAGCGAAGGTAGTCGGGACCGAGAGTCCATGCTCGGCGAAGATGCTGCGATTGTAGAAGAAGCCGACAATCTCGGACTCCGCGCTCACGCCCCACAACTCGCCTTCACCGAAGACGGTGCCATCGGCACTGTACATATTGCGGGCACGTAACCCCTCAGGGAAGATATCGTTCCAACCGAACTGCTCCGCATAGGAAGCCAGGCTCACCAGCTGCCCACCACGGATCATCGGACCCATCAGGGCCTCGCCGTTATTGACCTGAGCGACATCTGGTCCCTGATTGCCATCAACGGAACGAGGCAATGTGCTGACCAGCTCGTCCAGGCTCCAGCCACGATGCTCGACGGTGACGCCTTCATGGCTTTCAGCGAAGCTGGCGGCCAGATTATCCGCGATATCGCTCCGCGGCGGAGAGTTGAGCGTGTCCCAAAACGTCAGCTCCGTTTCCTGCGCGGCCACACCCTGCGTGTGCAGTTGAGTTCCCGCGGCGAATCCTGCGGATACAATGCCGGCACGTTTCATAAGTTCACGACGATGCAGCGTCATCTCTGGAATGCCTTTCACGCGAATCTGCGACGAATAGATATATGTTCGACACTCACATAGTGCCATGCAGACGATAGCTGGTCAACCGAAATCCGCGTCATCATCCAAAGCTACATCAAGGAAACCTACTCGTCGCCGATAACCTCGGAGGCGTGAATTGCATTCCCGTCGGCGAGCTTGCGGTTGACATCGAGTTCGGCAATCTGGTCATTGGTAACGGCAAGAACGCGCTCGACAATATCCATAGCGCTATCCGCGACCTGGCCTTCCTCGTCCGTGCTTAACATCACCATGGCGGCGCTGCCTTCGTTACGGAAGAGGAATCGTGTCAACAGTCCTGCCTCATCGACCTCATAGGTTGACCGCGGTGGCGGCACGTAGGCCCGAGCCCGCTCAAGCGAACGACTGATCCGCTCCACCAGGTCAGTCTCGGCTTCTTCCTGCGCCAGATCGAGCAGGAAGCGCGCCCAGATGCGTCCGTGCAAAACCAGCCAGATATCGCGCTGACCCGTCTCGGGACCGGGAAGGACTAGTCCCAACGTCAACAGAGCATCGGCGTCACGCGTGCGTTGCTGCTCGCCCAGGATCGAGGTCAGGTTGAGGATATTGCGCCGAATCCGATCGGCACGCTCGAAGTCGAGCTTCTCAGCGGACTCTTCCAGTTGCTGTTGCAGCTGAAGATAGATGGCGTCATCCCGGCCCTCCAGCAGATCAAGCACGGCGTTCACGTGTACCTGATAGGTATCGCGCTCGATCTTGCCCGTACACGGACCAAGGCACTGATGCAGATCGAGGGCAATGCAGGGCTGACCGTAACTCTTGGCGTTCTTGAAACTGCGGGTACAGGTCCGCAATGGCAAGGCGCTATTGATCACATCGACCGTGCGGCGGGCATTGTTCGCACTGGTATAGGGTCCAAAGTAGGTGGCGCCATCTTCCTTACGATTGCGAACGACAGAGACTCGCGGCCATGCGCTCGCCGTATCAACCTTGATAAAGGGATAGTGTTCGCTCTTCTTGAGAGCGGTGTTGTAGCGCGGCATATAGCGATGAATGAGCTGGCTTTCCAGAAGCAATGCCTCCAGCTCCGATCCAACGATGTGATGGTCGATGCGGGCGACACTCTCGATCAGGCCATCCATCTTTCGTGTCATACCAATTGGCTGCGAGTAATAGGAACTCACGCGATTACGGAGGTTCTTGGCCTTGCCGACGTAGATGATCTCACCGCGAGCATCCTTCATGATGTAGACGCCAGGTTTCTTCGGCAGACCGTGCGCCAGCGAACGATCCATGACCGCCCGCGCGCGCCCAACATCGTCGCGCACGCGATGTTCCGGTACGAACGCGATCGACTTTAGGCGATCGACATTGCCGATTCCCTGACTCGCGGCCTCCCCCATCAATCGCATTGCCACTTCCGCTGTCAGTTTGGCATCGCCGCCGGCGCGGTGGATACCACGGGGATTGAGTCCAACCTGACTGGCAACACGATCGAGACTGGGCTTGCGGATCTCGCGAAGCAATCTGGTGGCCAATCCCATCGTATCGATGCGATCGTTGACCAACTTGGGTTTGCCGACACGATCGAGTTCGGCATTCAGGAAACCGATATCGAAACCGATGTTATGGCCAACGAGAATATCCTCACCCACAAATTCCAGTACATCCTGGGCGATATCCTCGAAAACTGGAGCCTCGGCGACATCCTCGTTCTTGATCGTCGTGAGCTTAGTGATAAAGGCGGGTATCGTGCGACCCGGATTCAGCAACGATTCATACCGCCGCTGCAATACACCATCTCGATAACGCAGCAGCGCTACCTCAATGATCTTGTGTCGACTTGCCTGCAGCCCCGTTGTCTCAACATCGATGGCAACGAACTCGGTGAGGAGAAGTTGATCGGAGGCACCTCGCACATGCCCGGCGGAGATGAACCACTCGCCATTGGCACGGAAGGAAACGCGTTCGTCGGTTTGCAGTACATCGCGTAGGAGCGGTCGCCAGATGGCGGGTGATCCCACCGAGCCAAAGACGTAGTCGATCAGAATGTCCTCCGGCACAGCACCACCGCGTTCCTCAACGAACGCCACCGCGCGGTCACAGAGCGCAGTGTATCGCTGAATCTCCTCGGTGTTTTGCTGTGTCGATTCCATCATATCGCCAGTGTGTCACAGAACGTTTGTGCTAGTTTATCATTGTCTGCAGCGAAGCTTCTATCGCCCTCTTGGGAGTCACGAATATGACCGATACCAGCGCCGTGCAAACGCGCATTGATGAACTCCGTAGCAATCTGGAGACCTGGAACTATCAGTATCATGTGCTCGATGCACCGACTGTCTCGGACGCCGAGTACGACGAAGCATTCCACGAGTTACGACGACTGGAAGAAGCCAATCCGGAACTGATCACGCCGGAATCGCCGACGCAGACGGTCGGCAGTTTCGCCCCCTCTAACTTCCCCGAGGTGCAGCATCCACGAGCAATGCTGAGCCTCAGCAATGTGTTTGGCGAAGATGAACTGAAGACCTGGAGCAATCGCGTAGAGCGGCTGGCAGACGGCGAACCGGTGCAATACATCGTTGAACCGAAGATCGACGGCTTCGCGGTAGCACTGACATTCGTCAATGGCGAACTGACGGTTGCGGCCACGCGCGGTAACGGTCTGGTTGGAGACGACATCACCCCGAACATCCGCGCCCTCAAGACGATTCCGGCAAAACTCCGCCAACCCGAAACGCAACCGATGCCCGGCACGATCGAGATTCGCGGCGAGATCTACATGCGGAAATCGGATTTCGAGGCGCTCAATCGACGCATGGAGGAAAGCGGCGGGCGGGCGTTCATGAATCCGCGCAACGCCGCCGCGGGTTCGGTACGACAGAAAGATCCGGCGATGACGGCGCAACGGCCGTTGCGCATGTTCGCGTATCAGATCGGCTATGTGCTCGACGGCGAGATGCCCGCAACCCAGTACGACTGTCTGGCGTTCCTCCGTGAGCTCGGCTTCCCGACGTCACTCGAAGCCGAGCGATTCGACACGGTTGAGGGGGTATGGGAGCGACTGGGCTACTGGCTGGATCGACGTGACAACCTCGATTTCGAGATCGATGGTGCCGTAATCAAGGTCGATAACCTCGAACTACAGGAGCAGCTAGGCTACGTCGCTCGCGATCCACGCTGGGCCACCGCATACAAGTTCCCGGCCGTTCAGCGAACGACAAAATTGCTCGATATCCAGGTGAATGTCGGGCGCACCGGCACGTTGAATCCTCTGGCAATACTGGAACCGGTCAATGTCGGTGGCGTCATGGTCTCGCGCGCAACCCTCCACAACGAGGATGAGATCGCACGCAAGGATATTCGCATCGGCGATACCGTCGTCATCCAACGCGCGGGCGATGTCATTCCCCAGGTCGTCAGTGTCATCACGGAGAACCGGGATGGTTCGCAGGTACCATTTCAGATGCCAGAATCCTGCCCCGCGTGCGGCTCGCCCACGTTTCGTGATCCGGATCAGGCGATGAGCTATTGCACCAATGCCGCCTGCCCTGCCCAACTGAAGGAGCGCATCAAGCACTTCGTCAGCCGTGGTGCGATGGACATCGAGGGCATCGGCACATATC
>JAMLHR010000014.1 GCA_023957015.1 Thermomicrobiales bacterium
ACCGGATTGAGTTTCTTCATATACCAGGCGAGCGTGATCGCGAAGAAGACCATGAAGATGGCTGGCACGATCAGCAGACGTACATCAATACGGAACATGAACCAGAGTGGCACAACAAGCGCGATCATCGAGCTCAGGATGAGATCGATACCCGGTGAGATCATCCAGTTCATCTGCCGGATATCGTTGGTAGCGCGGGCCATGATATCGCCGACTTTCTGGCGATTGTGGAACGTCTGGCTCTTGCCCAACAGGCTGACGAAGAGTTCCTCGCGAGCGCCACGTTGCAGACTGGCGGCGATGACCTCCACGCACAAACGCGCGATGAAATCGACGATGGCTCGAACCACGACGATGATCACGAGTGCGATCGCGATGGTCTGGAGTTTGCCCAGCCGATCGACATCGCCGAGGACAGCATCGAATGCCCGACCAGTGTAGCCAGGGATCATCGCGTTCAGGAACTCGGTGGCAAACGCGGTAATAAGGAAGAACGCTACCCAGCCCTTGATATGGAGGACGTGACTGACCACCCAACGTAGGGGTGTACTGCGGTCATAGACTGGTGCGTTCTCGACAGTAAACTCGGAGCTGGAACCAGCAACGGATAGCGGAGTAGAAGCCACCTGGCACCTCATTGTTTGTGGCGTAGCTCACAGTACGGCGAGCCGGAGGATATGGTACGGCAATTCGCACAAATGATCTAGAGGTGTATGGAGGAAAAAGACGTCGTTGTGGTATCGATTACGCACTTGTCGTGGATCGTATGGTCGCCAACGAAGCGCAGCCTCGTAATTTGGGAGCTGGAGTTACACCTTAACCACCAATCCATCCCACCCGAACGTTACCGGCAACCCCTCCGACTGCAGTTTCTCTGAGAGCACCAATCCATCGTCGTAGGAGATGCCATCCGGCTCATCCAGGTGAATCAGCACTGCCTGTCTAGGCGACATATCCCGAATACACTCCAGCGTCCGCTCGAACCGCATCTCGGTGCGGAGCACTGGTTGATCCGCCTCGACACGGCGCTCGCCTGTGAGGGGATGGAACTCGCAGACACCGGAAGGGAGAATCGCGAGATCCAGGTTCGTGACCGACTCATCAGGTGACCAGCCGAACAGTTCATCCATCGCGATCCAGACGCGCTTGTCGTCTTGCTCAACCAGATAGGCGAAGACGTATTCCTCAGCCAGTGGCAGCGGTGTGATTGTGTAGTCATTGATCTGGACGGCTTCGCCCGGCGTTATCACGTGGAGTTCAACCACTCCGATCGATTGCAGGTACTCCAGATGTGACCAGCTCCCGAGTAGCTTCTTCATATCGTCCCGTACGCGTTCTGGCACATAGACATGCGAGAGTTTGTTTACCGACCCACGCAGATCCCAGTTCACCTGCTCGAAGACACGTCTTCCCATGACATGGTCGGGATGATAGTGGGAGTAGAAGCAGTGTTGCACCCGATCGATATTGGCTCGATTCAGCGACTCAACGATGTCCTCGGGTGTATCGAAGAGGATATCCGGTCCGTGCATGAATACCGCCGGACCGCGACGTTGATACGGCACTCCCTTTGCACGAGCTTCGTCGTTCAGCTTGTCGTGGAATCCTGGTCGGGGGACGACGACGGCGCCTCCGCTACCCAATATCTCTATCTTCATATCTGTCCCATCTCGCTGTGGTTGAAGTCCACCTGGTCCTCCAAACTATTCTGCCACTGTGCTCGAGAAGATGCTGATGCCAAAAAGACAAAAAAGTAGCGAACGTATGCTGGCTTCGCCAGTTCAGCTGCTGTGGAACTGGGATAGACTTCATCGCCACCAGTTCGTCATCTTGGGGAAGTGGCAAACCAATTTGGTTCATATAGCGCACGTACAGTGCTCGACGCCGCTCCGGCTATGGTAGGATAGGACCGTGGCTCCGAGGAGGATGTTTCCCACCAATGTCGAGAATCTGTACGTATAGGCTTGACACAGCGTCACAGATTTGGCAGGATAACGGAAACAGTTCTGCTGGAGAGTAACCACCGATCGAGAGGTATGGCTGATACCTTTCGCGCGACTCCGGAATCGGATTTCCGGGATAATTCGGATTTGCAGACGCTATTCGCTGGCTGGGCGAGTCTGCCGATACCGACCATGTGGAGGGGACACCACAATGACTGAGAACGAGCGACGAGCCCAGGACACCCTGAACCGAAGCGATATCTTCCGCCGGATTGCACTGTGCGGAGGCATGATTGCTTCCTTCCTGACCGCCCTGCTGGTATTCACGCCGTAGTCATTTCGGGACAACTGAATAGAAACGCTGTCACCCGCCGGGCATTGCCTGGCGGGTGATGTTTTTAACCTGTCTCAAAAGATGGCATCGCGTTCGCCAACAATGTGTGCGATTGCTCGTTCTGCTGCACCAACCTCGTCGCCAGGTTGTTCGTGGCTGTACCGATAGTCGTGCTTACGGATGATCTCTGCCAGTTGATCTCGAAGCACGCGTCTGGTCTTTTCTTCCCGGTTGGAGAGAATGGCACGCTCTTCATGGGAAAGTTCAGCTTCCATGACCGAGGCTAAATGTGGGCGACACAATCCGACGTGCGATTCGTACGTTGCCACGATGCTCGGATCACGAAGACCATCCATGAATGCCTCAATCAAATCGTGTTCGGTTAGCGTCGTCCAGGAGCAAAGCGGACAGGGGCGATCATCATTGTCAGCCGGTTGGTCTCGGAAGAGGTTCCATCGAGGGTGGTAGGCAGGTGCGTGAGTATGTTCGATGTCCGGAAGATGTTCGAGAAGTTCGTGATAGAGCGATGCTGTGCCCAACAGAAATGCATGCTTCTGCCACTGCCATGCGTGCCTGTGACAGAAGCCCTCCTGCTTCATGAAGGTACGGCGAAAATCCGGTTCATTGACCGCCTCATAGTTGATAGCCTCGATATACCTCAGCAGCTTTGACTGGAGAACATGGCAGATCGGACAACCCGCGAATGATTCCAGGGAGGTGCGCAGATCGTGGACGAGAGACAGGGCGTGATCATCATGATCTGTCATGGCGTCTTTCCGTTCTAGGGACTGGCCGCGGTGTAGTAATCAGTTCTCCTCTTGAGGACAACGAAAAACTCCTGCCTTTGTACGGCGTAGCCTGCGGCTTCGCCCACATACAAAATCAGGAGCTATCAACACCCAGAGGGTGTGGTTTCGGCGAACTCCATCGCCATCACGATTGTGGCTGCATCGTACGGCTACGGAACCCTGGATGTCAAGATCGGGTGGAGTGGCGATATACTCCGAGGAATCGTCTACCGCACCGGATATGAAGGATTGTGGCCAATGAATCCAGATGACTATCGCATAGCTCCGAAGAGCAAGGTTGATCTCTCCGGTTGGAACGCCGCTGATCATGCGGATATTCAGGACAAGGAGCTTGCGAAGGCAATCCTGAAAGAGAATCGCAAGGTCATCATCGATCTGCAGGAGCGGCTCTATGCCGAGAACGCGCAGAGCATCCTCGTATGCTTCCAGGCGATGGATACCGGCGGGAAGGACGGCTGTATCGAGAATGTGTTCAAGGGCGTGAACCCCTCCGGATGTCGGGTGCGCAGCTTCAAGGTGCCGAATAGCGTGGAGACAAGCCACGATTTTCTCTGGCGATATCATCAGCACACACCGCGAACCGGTATCATCCAGGTCTTCAATCGGAGCCACTACGAGGACGTGCTGGTCGTGCGCGTGAAGGGTCTGGTTCCCAAATCTGTTTGGGAAAAGCGCTACGAGCAGATCAACCACTTCGAGGAGGTGCTGGAGGATCGTGGCACGCGCATTCTCAAGTTCTACCTCCATATCAGCAAGGATGAGCAGAAGCGGCGGATCGAGAGCAGGCTCGAGGATCCCGCGAAACACTGGAAATACTCCGAGGCTGACCTCAAGGAACGCGAGTATTGGGATGACTATCAGAAGGCGTTCGAAGCGGTGCTGGAACGCTGCAGTACCAAGACCGCGCCATGGTATGTTGTGCCAGCCAACCACAAGTGGTACCGGGACGTTGTTGTGAGCACGGTCATCCGTCAAACGCTCGAGGAGATGGATCCGCAGTTCCCGAAGGGGTCGGTGGATGTGAGTCAGGTCACCGTCATCTGACCGGTTGTCGGGGGGTTTCTACGGGTTGCTCAACTCAGGCTCAATGAACCACTCGCACAATCGGGTCCAACTTCCGATTGAGGGGTTGAGGAGGTTCGGCAAGCCGTCCGTGTTCGGTCGGCAGAGAGTACCACCGGTTTGCAAGGTGTTCGCTGCCTGGGGCAATGTATCGTCGTCACCGAGGTCAACAAACCAGGGGGCGATGATCACGGCAGCCATCACCAGACCGAGTAATGCCAGCAGCACGGTGCTCCACCAACTCGGCGGGTCATCCAGATCGATATAGGTGTAACTCGCGGGTGTCTGAGACTCGCTCATGGGCATATTGTACCGAACTACTAACCTCGGCTGTTATCAGGTAATCGGTAGCAGGGGAGCTTGTCTCCCCTTCGAGCCGTACTTCGAGGGGAGACAAGCTCCCCTGCTACCTGTCAAGGCATACCTCACTAGTGCTCGTGCGACATCGGTACCGAGATCTCTTCGACCGGAATCAGATAGAGACGGCGGCTTGTTTCCCGGAAACCAAGCCGAGCAGCGATCCGCATGCTTGGTTCGTTGTCGGCACTGGTACTCCAGACGGGCACCTTGCCACGCTTTCTCACTTCCATCGCGACGATTGCGGCGGCAGCACTTGCCATGCCCTGGCCGCGATACTCCTCATGCGTGGTCACACCAATATCGACGTAGAGCGGACTCCAGGCAAATGTATGCGCTAGACTGACGATCTCGCCATCGATGACGCCAGCCGCGACGATCGGCTTGTAGGCCGAACTCTGCTGCAGCTCGTCGATCATCATCGTCAGCATCGCATCGTCGTCGGTGAGCAGTCGCACCTGAGGATGTGTTGGCGGATCGATAATCGGTGTGTCCAGGACGTGGTAGACATCGGTCACGGTACGTAGTGAGGTTGTGTTACGGGCTGTCGTGACGGCGCGCTCGATACCATCGACCAGATGGAGTGGCGTGCAGAAGGTATCCCATCCCTCAACGTAGGGGATGATGCGAGCGATATCCTCCGCATGGGAGCCATGAACGACGGGTTCGGCCGGGAAGGCGTGCGCCTGAATAACGATGCCACGAGGTTGGCGTACATTGCCCACATACCACGCGTTGCAGGTGCGAGAGGTGAGGAGATGATGGCTGATCACCGTCTCCGGCGATTCGCCGATAGCGGCGGCCAGTATTGGCATCTCCTCGGGCGAGGCGACGTGTACCCGGGCCGATGTGTATTCCATGGTAAGTGAATCTTCCTGCCAGCTTCAGTGTTTGCTCAGGTGGAATTGCTACAATTCGGTCAGAACAAACGACGTTCCCACACGGCAAGCATACTCGGGTTCATCCCATCGTGTGGAACTGGAAAGGCGCAACAATGGTCTATGAACTTGGTACTCCCATCCACGCCAGCACAACTGTGAATCGACGTCGATTCGTTGGATCGGCGGTTTTACTCGGATTATTCGGTCGCGCGCTCACAGCGGTGGCACAGGATGCGACCCCGGCCAGCCAGGCCGAGGGTGATGCCGATGCGCTTGAGGTGCTGCGCGCCGCGGGGCAGGCGTTGTTCGATCTGGAGACGTTTGAGTTTTCGATGCGTACCACTCGCGGTTCCAGCACGATCCTGCCGGGACTCGAGATGGTGAGTGTTGAGGGCAAGGTGCGGAGACCTATGGACATGAGCGCCACGATAACGGTGAAGGCGCTGATGTCCACGCTGGAACTCAGCGCGGTCTCGGTCGATGGCGAGTTCTACATTCAGAATCCGCTCAGCGGCGGCGCCTGGGAGAACATGGGATCGGCGCCATCCATGGTGACGATGATCAATCCGGACTGGATCATCAATCTCGCCATCAACCAGGTGAAGGATGCCAAGATCACCAGCGAGAAAGATGGCGTCACACTGATCGAAGGATATGTTGATCTCGCGGGTTCTCTGGCTGGTCTCGATCCTGACTCGCAGGGGGAGTTCAGTTCCTTCCTGGCGGACACGCCGATTGATGTTGCCTTCTGGATTAATGCCGATAATCTCATCACCACGGCGGAGACGTATGGTCCGATCTTCGCCAGCGAATCCGCGGATGTCGAGCGCAAAATCGAACTGAGCGCGTTCAACGAGCCGGTGGAGATTGAGCGGCCGGCATCGTAGACTCAGACCGATGTGCGGCGTACCCGGCACGGAATTTTGCGAAGGACCAACGAGGCGACGTCACTCAGAGGCGCGCAGCGCCGTGGAGTCCTACGCGAAGCGGAGTGTTGTCCACGGGTTTATTTTGCGATAACCAATGATCCATTCTGCCTACGGCAGTCGGCGGCACACCCGCCGCCGGATCGAAAACCCCTACCTCACCTGCGGTAACACCGTATTGGCGAACAACTCCAGCCCATCGATATCATCCGTATCAAGCCATTCCACCATCACGCCCTGGATCCCTGCTGCCTCTTTCGCCAGCAGGGTATCAACCATCTGACTGGGACTACCGGCTAATGCACCCGGGCTGTGGCGGATGAGGTCATAGTCGTATCCTTCGGGATTGGTTCCAGGTGTTGCATGTTCTTCGTCGAAATAGACGTGACACATCTGGGTTCGACGCACGCTGGCGGGGTCGCGACTCTCCGCGATGAGCAGTCTGTCAAGATGCTTGTTGAGCGCGATGAAGTCATCGTTCGGCGAGGCGATGTTGTTCCACTCGTCGCCATACTTTGCTACCAGCGGCAATGTGCGCTTTGGACCATTGCCACCAATGATGATCGCGGGCGAATGATCATCGGGCCAGCGTGGCGTCAGCTTCGCCTCGCGGAGCGTAAATCGCTCACCCGCAAACGAGACTGGCGTGTCGCTTCGGGTCAGCAGTTTGACGACCTGAATCGCTTCTTCAAGGCGGGAGAATCGTTCGTCGAGTGAACCGAGCTCGAAACCAAACGCCGTATGCTCCTCCTCCAGCCAACCAGTGCCAAGTCCCAGCCGCAATCGACCCTGCGCCAGGTCGTTCACTGAGGTTGCTTGCCAGGCGAGGATACGCGGATCGCGAAACGAGACAGGTGAGACCAATGTGCCGATCTCTATTCGTTCCGTGTGATCGGCGGCCCAGGTTAGCGAACTGAACGCCTCCAATGCACCACTACGAAGAAATGGAGGACCAACGAAATGATCGGATCGATAGATACCATCGAATCTCAGATCTTCAGCACACCGAACCATGCGTTGCCAGCGAGGCCAGTCGAGTCCGAACGATCCCTCTATCATGAGCGAAACGAGCATACCGAACTCCAGATCGTATACATTATTCTCTCAAATGCATCTCGATTCTACTGGAGTGGCTCTGCTATGTAAAGAGGCTGTGCTAGTTCGATACATATGAGCGAGCGAGGTGGGAAGCGGGAGTTTGGTACCCGAGCGCCTGGTGGAAGGACGTTTGTGATTGTAGAACACTTCGTACGTGCGCAGAGCGGTTGTGAGGTCAGGAAGATCAAGGGGACCGTCATGCCATTCCCAGAACTCCCGTCGACACGTCCCATTCAACCGTTCCACTCGACCATTGAGCTTGGGTGACCGTGGTGGCAACACATACAGCGCAATCCCGCTGCTGACATACCTGTTCAAACTCGGCCATGAACTCTGACCCACCATCGACCTGGACTAGCCTGCACCGGAAACGCGGCATCCGCGCTTGCACATCATCCAGGAAAGCCGCAGCGGTCAATGCCGTCGCCCGACTCCTGACGCTGAGCACAGCATAGCGACTCACCACATCAATCGCGGTGAACTGTCGGCGCTCTGGTCCTGGCGGTCGGATATGGACGGTATCGATCTGGAGCAGTGCACCGGGTGTCTCTGGCCCCCGCTTCTCCTTGGGAACACGGGTGGCATAGGGACGGACAACGGGTTTCCGTGTCCTGGTGCGAGATCGTGGCTCAACGAGCAGGGTGCGTCGCTTGAGAGAGGCCAGGACGCGGCCCACGGTCGATGCCGAGGTGATGATTTCTTCCTCAGCCAGCAGGACTGCGATCTTCTCCTTCCGGCACCACGATGCTCCTGACGCAACCGCAGAACCGCCGCTTCCATCTGCACTCCACTGCTGCTTGCGGGTTCGTTTGGGTCGTCGACTCTTGGGGATGAGGCCCTGGATACCATGGGTGCGGTACGCGCTTCCAGCGGTCAATGGTCGCGCGCGATCGATGAAAAACATCCACCGCGGCCGCGGTGGATATTTACAACGCATGCACTGGACACATCGCAGCCGGAACTCAACCTCCGAGCAGGGCATCCACGCTGCGTGGCATCTTTGGTGCGATAGACCACGCGACTACTGACACTACGACCAGCAGTCCACCACCGACGTTGGCTGACCTTGCTAAACTTCCCCATGAGAGGATCTCCCGGTTATTGCGATGTCTCACAACACCAAGATACCGGGTGTCCTCTCATTTCTCATCCTCAGCCTCGCTCACATCTATCTGGACTTCTGCAGAGGCTAGTTAGTGGTTGCGCGGTAGATAGGTTAGTGGCGCTACACTTGCCTCACCTGTGGCAAAACGGTGCTCGCGAACAACTCCAGCCCATCAATGTCGTCAAACTCCATCCACTGCAGTTTCACTTCCTGTACACCATCTTCCGCCTTGGCGTGCAGAATCTCGGCCACCTGATTCGGTGTGCCGATGATCTCGCCCTTCGCCAACCACTCCTCGAACATGTCGGCTTCGGGATCCGTATCCAGCGTCGCCTGATCCTTGCCGAAAACCACGCCACACATCTGCGAGCGGCGAACGCTGGCAGGATCGCGACCTTCGGCCACCAGCAGTTCATCCAGCAGTGCGGATCGCTCTTTGAAGACCTGCTGACCGCCCTTGAGCGCGTTCCATTCGTCGGCGTACTTCGCTGCCAACGGCATCGTGCGCTTGGCACCATTGCCACCGATGACAATCGCGGGACTATTGGCCTCTGGCCAGCGAGGGATGAGCTGTGCCTCTCGCAACGGATACCGCTCGCTATCCAGACTCACCGGCGAGTCGGAGCGCGTGAGCGCCACGACGACCTTCAATCCGGCCTCCATTCGGGCGAAACGCTCGTCCATACTACCCAGCTCGAACCCGAAGGCGTTGTGCTCCTGTTCCTGCCAACCCGTGCCGATACCGACACGCAAGCGTCCCTTGGCAAGATCGTTGATCGCGCTGGCCTGCCAGGCGAGAATTCGGGGATCGCGGAATGAGACAGGTGAGACGAGTGTGCCCAGCTCGATCCGGCTGGTGTGATCCGCTGCCCAGGTCAGGCTGGTGTAGGCCTCCAGTGCAGCCTGGCGCTCGCCCGGACGACCCATGAAGTGGTCGGATCGGACAATGCCATCGAATCCGAAATCCTCGGTGGCTCTCACCAGTCGCTGCCAGCGTGGCCAGTCGATACCGAGTGCTCCTTCGATCATCAATGAAATGCGCACGGAATGCCCTTTCTGTCAGAAAAACCGCCTTCGTCTGCTCCCATGGTACGTGATTCTGCCCGCATAAACCGTGCCGTTTCGCGGGTACAATGAGACCAGTGAGTCAACGCCTGAACTGCGGGAACAACGGTGTGTCCCGGGTGCTAGCACAAGGAGACGATCAATGCGCACAGTACGTGATTCGATGGGCGAGATGCAGGTGCCTGAGAGTGCGATGTATGGTGCCACCACCGCCCGCGCCGTGGAGAACTTTCCGATCAGCAATCTCCGGTTCGGTCGCGCGTTTCTGAACGCGATCGGTTTGATCAAGGATGCCTGTGCTCAGGTCAACAAGGAACTTGGGCTGCTCGATGCGGATATGGCCGATCTCATCTCCGCCGCCGCTGCCGATGTTGCCGCCGGTATGTTCGACGATCAATTCCCGATCGATATCTTCCAGACGGGCTCCGGTACCTCCACCAATATGAACGCGAACGAGGTCATCACCAGCCGCGCGAAGCAGTTGCAACCGGATGCCGCGCAGCCGCATCCGAACGATCACGTCAATATGGGCCAGAGCTCGAACGACGTGATTCCAACCGCGATCAGCGTCTCCGCCTATATCGAGATCGCGGAGAAGTTATTGCCGGCGCTGAAGCATCTGGAGGCAACCATTCTCGCCCGCGCCGCCGAGTTTGATGGCATCGTCAAGACCGGTCGCACACACCTGATGGACGCGACACCGGTGCGCCTGAGCGATACCACCCGTGCCTGGGCCACCCAGGTTCGGCTTGGTCGCGAGCGTATCGAGGCTACACTCCCGCACCTGGCTCGTTTGGCGATCGGTGGTACCGCGGTTGGTTCCGGACTGAACGCCCATCCCGAGTTTGGTGCGCGTGTCAGCGCCAAGCTGAGCGAGATGACCGGTCTGCCGTTTGTGGAAACGGACGATCACTTCGAGGCCCAGGCAAGCCAGGGTATCTCGGCCGAAGTCAGTGGTGCGCTCAAGGCGACCGCCGCCGATTTCATCAAGATCGCCAACGATCTCCGTCACATGAATAGCGGACCGATCAGTGGTCTGGGAGAGATCGTGTTGCCAGCGCTGCAGCCAGGCTCCAGCATCATGCCGGGCAAGATCAATCCAGTGATCGCGGAAGCGACGATGATGGTCTCCGCCCAGGTGATCGGCAACGATGCCACCATTGCCTACTGTGCAGCGCTCGGTAACTTCGAGCTGAATGTGATGCTTCCGATTCTGTGCCACAACCTGCTCGAGAGCATCGAGATCCTGGCCAGTTGCAGCAACGTGCTCGCCGATAAGGCGATCGCTGGCTTCACGGTCAATGTCGATCACATCAATGATCTGGTCGACAAGAATCCGATTATGGTGACGGCACTGAATCCGATCATCGGCTACGAGACCGGAGCCAAGATCGCCAAACGCGCCTATGCCGAGAAGCGCACCGTCAAGGATGTCGCCGCCGAGATGACCGATCTGACACCAGCGCAGTTGGATCATTTGCTTGATCCGGCTGAGTTGGCGGTCCCGGGGATCAAGGGCGAGTAGGGGGAGGACACGCGGTCTCGCGCGGAGGTAGTCGCGATCCTCCTGATCGCCCACGAAGCGAAGCTTCGTCTATGGTCCGATGATCCTCGTAACAGATAACCTTCAGGATCATCGGACCTAACATACGAACCTGCGGTTCGTTGTCGACCATAAAGGTCGACGTTACCGTTATTTGCTACGTTCGGCCGTGGTCGCCCGACAATCGGTGCCTACGTCTGCACGGACACGTCGCGCATCGGCATCACCCGAATCGCTGTGGCAGCCAGACGGTGAAGTTCGTGCCCTCGCCAGGTGTGGAGGCGACGTCGATCCAACCCTTGTGCGCGCGGACGATGCTCAGCGCGATCGAGAGACCAAGCCCGGTACCGCCGCTACTGCGGGCGCGGTGATCCTCGGCGCGGTAGAACCGCTCGAACAGATGCGGCAGGTGCTGGGGCGCGATACCGCAACCCGTATCGTCCACATCGATGCGGGCGCAACGCACCTTATCCTGCGGATCGATATCCTCACGAATCGTCAGACTGACCGTACCTTCACCCGGTGTGTGGCGAATGGCGTTGTCCAGCAAAATCAGCATCACCTGAACCAAGGCATCGCCATCGCCGTGGATCAGCACCTCGCCCTCGGAGGTCAGCACCAGAACCTGTTTGTCCACCAGCACCTCGGCCGTGCGAATCGCCTCGCGAGCCAGAAGATCGAGTGATACCACATCGTGTTCGTTGAGATTGCGCGTCGGATTGCCATCGGTGCGGGCCAGACTGAGGAGGTCGCTGACCAACCGACTCATCCGCTCACTTTCGCGGCTGACATCTCCCAGCGCATCCGCCAGATCCCGGGGATCGATCTCACGACCGGATGAGAGCTGCCGTCGCACGACATCGACATTGCCCTTGATGCTGGTCAACGGGGTGCGCAGCTCATGGGATGCATCGGCCACGAATCGCTGCTGTGTCTTGAAGGCCTGTTCGATGCGATCGAGCATGTCATTGAAGGTGTTGCCCAACTCCGCCAGCTCGTCGCCTGTCTGGGGGACATCCAGCCGCCGACTCAACGATGCTGCGGTGCGATCCTTGGCGATATCGTCGGCGCCGTCGATGAATCGATTGACGGGCGCCAGGGCGCGTCCGGCCAGACTCCAGCCGCCGATACTCGCGGTCGCCCCACCGATGACTCCGAAGAGGATCAGCGCCTGGCTGAGCTGCTGCAGCATATGGGTGGTGCCGCTGAGCGACTCGCTGGTGAAGATCATACCGATCACCATATGCACACCGGTACGGGGATCGACGACGTGCTCACTGACGATCGGGAGCGTATAGCCGCGGATCGCGTAACCATTGACGCGATAAGTACCCAGCGTTGGCTCATTCGATGTCTTGTATCGCTCGATGTCGGCTTGTGTCGGCCAGAGGTTGCTCAGTGTGCCATCGTCGAATGTGACTTCATTCGTGGTGAAATCCACAACGGTCACGGAGACGCCGGAGAACAGGATATTCTGCAGATCGAGCGTCGGTGAGTTATCCAGTTGATAGAGATTGGCGTTGCCCGTCGGGCGTTCGCTGACCTGGGTGCTGACATCGCGCGCGGCGTTGCTCAATCGGTTCTCGGCATCCTGATCCAGTGAGCGGATCAGGAGCACACGGAGACCGATACCCAACATGCTGAGCGTGATGATCAACACGCCAGCGTACCAGGCGGTGATGCCGAAGCGAACGCTGAACAGAAACGGAACACGCCGACGCAACACACCCTGGCTGCGTTCTTCCGGGAGTTCCCGGCTGGTCATGGTCGCGGATTGCGGTTTACTCACTGCGCACGCAGGACGTAGCCGATACCACGAACGGTCTGGACAACGCGAGTGTCGTCGCTGGCCTCGAGTGCACGGCGCAGATTACCGATGACCACCTCCAGCACGTTGGATTCGCCGTAGAAATCATCGCCCCAGACACGCTGCATCAAGGTCTGTCGGGTGAGAACCTGATTTGGGTGTCGCATCAGGATCGCCAACAGATCGAACTCGCGCGGCGTGAGCTCGATCATCTGACCATCGCGTTCCACCGTGTGGCTGGTCAGATTCAGGGTGATGTTCTCGAAGGTCAGCACATCCTGACTGATACCGGTGGTTGGCATGGCCCGGCGAAGCAGGGCGCGCACCCGGGCGACGAGTTCATCGAAATCGAATGGTTTCACCAGGTAGTCATCGGCACCGGCGTCCAGACCGGCAACGCGATCTGCCACTGCATCGCGGGCGGTCAACATCAGGATTGGCAAGCGCGGTGTACCCTCCGCCTCCTCGGCGGCGCGGATGCGTTGCGTGATCTGGATGCCATCGATACCGGGAAGCATGAGATCGAGCACGACCAGATCGGGTGGGGTGTCACGCAGGCGCGCGAGGGCGTCCATGCCGTTATCGGCGACATGGACATCGAATCCCTCGAAAATCAGTCCTCGACGGACGAAGCCGGAGATTGCCGGTTCGTCTTCCACGATCAGGATCGTGCGGGTGCGCTCCGGCGCATCGGAATGTACTATAGCCATGGTGCTGTTGGTACCTCGAATGTACCGAATCATTCTTCGTATCATAATCCACACCGGCCCGCGTCTCTGCACATCCGACCCGCGTATATACATAAGCGGCGGGTCATCGGTGATGGCCGCCGCTTACGCATGGGGTGGGGAGGAGAGACGTTAGAAATGTTCATGGTTATGGTTGAAAGTCCGAGTGACCATTTCCAACTGTCCTCATGATAGGTAAGTAGGCTGAATGATCTCTGAAATGAACCTGAAGAATCCATGAATTCACTGCCGCTTGAACCCATGATCGCGCCATACCGGTTGCGAGCCATCCGCGAGTTCGATCTGGAAGGTATCTCCCAGTTGTATCCGGAGAGCACCGCCTGGGGTCGGAGTGTGGCGGAGCGTCGTTCCTGGCTGCAGGATGCCGAGGATATCGCCTGGGGCAAGAATCCGAAGCTGCGCATGGTGTTGGAGGAGCGGAAGAGCGGTCGGGCATTGGCGGGCTTCACCTTCGATCGCAAGAGCGAGGCGGTGGCCATGTTGCGGTACGGATTCCGACCGAGCACTGCGATGACCCAGATCGCCGGATTTGTGCTTGCCCGAAGTTTCGCCTTTGATGTGCTCAACCTGATCGCGCTCCGCACTGATATGGTGCAGGGTCAGAATCCACTGGCGCTCGTACATGAGCAGATCGGATATCGCGAAGCCGTGCGGTTGCGTCAGTGGTGGCGCGATGCCGAGGGTACCGCGCTGGATTTCATCACCTACGAAGCGGTCAATCCGGCCTGGGAGGCGAAGCGTGGAGAATAACTTCCAGCCGGAGATGTTCGGTGAGCGTATCTGGCTTCGGCCAATCGAAATGAGAGACGCCTTGGCCATTGCGCAATCTGCTGAGTTCGAGCGCGATCCACAGCTCCCGGAGCCAGTCATTCCGGTCAGCGAGACAGCTTTTCGCAACTGGATCGCGAGCCGTAGCGAGAACGAACTTGTCTGGGCGATCTGTCGCACCGACGAGCAGGAAGCGATCGGCACCGCCAGCATCCGCAGTATCGATCTTCACGCTCGCACGGCTGAGACGGGGATGGGTCTATTCTCGCCGGCGGATCGCGGCAAGGGATTGGGGCAGGAGGTCAAGACGCTGATTCTGGACTTCGCCTTCGATGTCATCGGTCTGCACAGCCTCAACTGCACGATCGACTCGCGTAACCTCCGCAGCCAGCGTTCGGTGGAGCGCAGCGGTTATGTTCTCGCCGGTTCACTGACCGCGAACATCCCGCTTGGACTTGGGCAGTACGCGGATACGCTGATCTATCAGATCCTCGCCGCTGACTGGCGTGCTCGGAACCGGGATTTATAGGCGTACGTGGGCCCGGATTGATTCCGGGGGCTCTTCACGGAGGAGAATTAACTGGTATGGACGCTTCGTAAAGCCCGGGGATTAACCCCGAGCCCACACTGCTACCTAACCTTCCAGAATTCTGGCCAATGCTCGCGTCAATGTGTCAGGTGAGGCGACCAACCAGCGATCCAGCGCACCATCAATGGCCGTATCCAGGTCCCGCAACGCCGCGAGTTCGTCTTCGTGAATCGCTTCCATCACGGTCTCGGGATCGCCTTCATCATCGTCAACGGCCAGCATCGCCGTGGTGCCATCGAGCACCAGCGTCCACTCGTCGCCGATGATGTGCAACTCGCTCCCGTCCTCGCCGATTTCGACATGATCGTTGGCGATCAACTGGGCGAATGCGCGCTCGATCTCAGTTCGCAGATCCATCGCTCTGCTCTCCCTGGCTGAACTGCCACCCCGGTAACGCCTGTTCCAGAACGGACAGCGTTGAGGCAACCGACTTCTCGCCGCGAGCACCCGCGCCGGGATTAAGGCTGGTGACGCTTACCGCCGCCGTCTTGCCATGCTTGGTGACCTGGCTGATCATCCATGCCACTTGCCTCGGACTGAGGCCATTCGCCTCCGGGGTCGAGGCGCTCGGGACGTACTGGGGATCAAGCACATCGAGATCGACATTGACGACGATGGCATCGACGCGCGAGGCGAGTCGCTCGATCGCCTGCTCGAAAAGCTGGCTGCGCTGTGGACTCTTGGCCTCGATCACGCGCACATCGGTGCTGTGCAGCAGGCCGCCTTCCTTCTCATCCAGCATGCGGACACCCGCGATGACGATGTGATCGGTTGGCAGTGTATGGCGCAGATTGGCGCTCTCGCGCCAGATCGGTCCGGCGAGACCAGCAAGAATCGCGACCGGCATACCGGCCAGAATGCCACTGAAGCTGGTTTCCGGTGTATTGAAATCCGGGTGAGCATCGATCCAGACGACGCCGATCTTGGCGTCCGGCTTCGCCAACTGCACACCGCTAACCACACCGATGGTGGCGGTGTCATCGCCAGCGATAACGAGCACAGTATCGTCGTTGCTTAACGCATCGCGGACGAGTTCGGCGGTGTGTCGGCCAAGTGCGCCGATGTTGGCGGCAATCGGTCCATCGACGCGCTCGTCCTCTGGCAGTTTGCTTTCCTTTGGATCGGTGGTCTCAACGCCAACTGCGTTCAGACGAGATCGCAGCCCGGCTCTCAGCAGCGCGATCGGACCACGTCCCATGCCATCCATGTACTCATCGTATCGATATGGAACAGTAACAATATGGACAGGCATAGCTCGCTCCCCCACGGATGTGTAATCAGATTCGAGATAGTCTTGGACAACCTCTACCTCCGTATAATACTTGCTGGAACGGGTGATCGCGCAGGGGATATGGGCACCGCATGGCACTTCCGCAGCAAAACCACTATCGACTGCTGGATGTCCCGTTCACTGCCAGCCGCAAAGACATCACCACGGCCTACAAAAAGGCGATGCGGCAGTGGCATCCGGATCAGTTCCGCGGTACCGATAAGGCTCTGGCTGAGGAGCAATCACGTCGGATCAATCAGGCGTACAGCGTGCTCAGCGATCCCCGCAAGCGCGCCGATTACGACCGCTCGATCCGGGTCGAGGCAATGCAGGCGGAGATCATGGAGCGCTACGTACCTGGCTCCAGTGGCTGGAACCTGGATGGTTCCGGTCCGATGCCTGCCGATGCCCCTCGCCGTCCCATGACGTCAGCCCAGAAGGCCGAGATGCGGGTCAGTGATCGCAACGCCATGCGCAGTCTGATCATCTCGTTCGCGTTCCTGGCGCTGGCGGCGATACTGTTGCTGTTCTTCTTCGCGATCCTGGAGAATGGGATCGGTGCGATTTTCTAGGTACCTGGTTTCTTCCGTGGAGGACGTGCACCCTGCGGTCGCGGTCGGGGCTGCCCGCCATCAGTCCGCTTCTGGGCGTATCCACGTTGGGTGCGGTCGATATCTGGCGCCAGAATGGCAGTAACGCGTTCCAGCGAGTCCAGCATCGTCTTCATACCGCTGCGCAGTACCGGCGTGGCCTCATGATCGAACATGCGCTGATCCAGATAGCTCCAGGTCAGCATGTTGCCGACGATCTCGACGAGCAGCAAACCGGCAACGGCGACGACGAGGCGTCGCTGATCCGGTCGTAGGTGGCGATTGGCGGAGTAGGATTCGATGATCGCCTCGGTCAGTGCCGCGCTCCAGCCTTGCATCTGCACGGACATCTGGGCGATATCCAGCACCGGTGAGCCGATGGACATGTGTCGCCACCCGACGATGCCAGTGACATTGCGTTCATCCTCGCGACCGGCGATGAGGATGTTCTCCGGCCAGAGATCGTTGTGGAGCACAACGCTGGTATCGCGGAGCTCAGCCTGTTCATTGCGAATGAGATCGGATGCCGTCGGCACGATGCGGTTACCCGATCGAAGCCAGCGCCGGATATCGCGCTCATCGGCGGCCTTGTCGCCAAGGACTGGCCGGGTGTCCTTCCAGTACTGGCGGACACGATTCATCGTCTGCTGCAGCGTGGCAGTTGGCAGGTTAGCCTGGTCTACGGACTCGCTGGAGGCGTGTGCGGTGGCGACGATACTGGCCACCTGGGCGATGACCGTGTTTGCGTGAGCGCTCTCTGGCAGTGGCAGCTGAATGGCATCGCCATCCGGCGTACGATAGCCACCGAATCTCCCCAGCGGTCGACCCGGCAGCCAGGTTTGGGCGGAGTAGAGTCGGTCCTTGACCAGGCCGATATAGCCATCCGGTCCGCTGATCGGAGCGGGGATCGCCGATTCGTTGGCAGCATGCATTGTGCTCAGCACGCGAATATAGGCCTCGATCTGCGGCTCAACTGTACCTTCCGGCCATTGACCCAGATAGGCTTCGCCATGCGGACCAACCATGTGCACGAACGGTCGCGTGGCCGGGACATCGTTGGCGCTGTGGCTACCCGGAATCAGGATGTCAGTTGCATCCAGCCAGGCGTCCATATCAAATTCGGTACTGAGGTGTCGGTAGTCGTGTTCCATATCGCTGGGTAGTATACGCGGCTACCGCGCCACATATCCCGGACCGCGCACCTGCATACCCGGCATGGCGCCGGTATGCTCGTTGTCGGCCAGTACGCGTTCACCGTTGACCCACATATCGCGGACACCGGTGCTGAGATGATGCGGATCGGTATAGGTCGCGTTATCGGTCACCGTCTTGGCATCGAAGATGATGACATCCGCATACTGACCGGCGTGGAGCAAACCGCGATCGCGCAGACCAAGTCGGCTGGCGACGGCGCTGCTGCACTTGCGCACCGCATCCTCCAACGTGATCCACTCACGTTCGCGTACGAATCGGCCAAGCACGCGGGTATAGGTGCCATAGGCGCGGGGATGGGTGAGACCGAGTGCAGTTGCCCAGACCGGATCGACACCGCCGGCATCGGTGCTGAAGGTGATCCACGGCAATTTGGCCTGGAGTTCCAGATTGTCTGTGCTCATGGCCATATACATGCAGAAGATATCGCGCTCGTTGGTGGCGAGGAGGTGACAAATCGTCTCTGGCCAATCCTTGCCCAGATCCTTCGCGACATCGGCCACGAACCAGCCCTGGTACTTGTGGATATCCGGGTGGGCGATCTGGGCCAGCAGGATGTTTTCCGGTCCAATCATCAGACCCCAGTTCTCCCAAGGTTCCTTTTGGTTCACCATGTCATCGATGATCCGCGCCCGTGTCTCCGGATTCAACAGATTCTCCTGGCGCTTGCCATCGGCATGACACCACGGTGGCAGACAGGCGGCCAAACCGGTGCCAGCACCCTCATAGGGGTACATATCGGCGGTGATATCGATTCCACGCGCCCGCGCCGCATTGATCGTCTCGATGACGTTGCGCATCTTCGGCCAATTCGCCGTGCCAATCGCCTTGAGGTGGTAGATCTCGGAGGAGACACCCGATTCCTCAGCGATCTTCAGCGTCTCCGTCAGACCCTGCTCCAACTCATCGCCCTCGGAGCGCATGTGGGTGATGTGGACGCCGTTGTATGCAGCCACCACCTTCATGATCTCGATCAGTTCGTGCGTGGACATGTAGACATCCGGCGGGTAGATGAGGGCGCTGGCGACACCGAAGGCACCATCCTCCATGCTCTCCTCCACCATCTTCTTCATCGCCTGGATTGCGTCCTCGGTGGCATCGCCGGCTTCCAGTCCCATACCCCACTCGCGAACGGTGCCACCACCGATGAAGGAACCGATATTGACCGATGTCCCCCGGCGTTCGAATTCGTCCAGCCAGTCGCCGAATCGCGTCCAGGTGCGAGCAAGCGCGTCCCATTCCTCGTAGCGCTCATCGCCCAACCGACCACGAACGCCTTCACTGAGCGGATCGGTGATCCGGCCGCCGAACGGTGCAGGTGTCCAGGCCTCACCCATGATCTCGGTGGTAACACCCTGGGTGACCTTGGAGAGTACACGACCTTCGGTCATGATCGGCACGATGCTGTGACTCTGGATATCGATGAAGCCGGGGGAGACAACGTGATCGGTTGCGTCGATGACGACATCCGCACCGGACTGATCAATCGTGCCCGGCGCGCCAATACGAGCGATCCTGTCGCCATCGATCAGCAGATCGCCGTAGAACCAGGGATTGCCGCTGCCATCGATGATGCGTCCGTTGATGATCAGTGTTGAGGTCATGATGTGTCCTTCCGCGCTGGATGTGAATTCGTCGAGGGGGAGGTCGTCTTCCCTAATCTCGGACTGAAGGGCAGATCAACTGCCCTGCTACCGGTTACTTTGCGCCGGGGCCGTACACGCGCTGTCCTGGTGTGGCACCGGTATGTGCGCCGTCAGCCAGTACGTGGGTGCCGTTGACCCAGACATCGATCACGCCCTCGCTGAGGTGATGGGGATCGGTATACTCGGCCTTGTCGATGATCGTTGCCGGATTCCAGGTGATAACATCCGCCTTCATACCGGCGCGGAGCGTGCCGCGATCGCGTAAACCGAGCCGTTCCGCCACAGCGCTCGTGCCCTTTCGCACCGCATCCTCCGGCCTCAGCCAGCCGAGATCCCGGGTGTAGTGGCCGAGAATTCGGGGGTAGGTGCCATAGGCGCGCGGGTGTACCAGACCGCGCGGTTTCATCCAGGAGGGATCGACACCACCGGCGTCCGTGCCCCATTTGATCCATTCCTGCTGGAATTGCAGCTGAAGATTGTCCTCGCTCATCCCCAGATACATCGTGAAGATCTGGGAGCGATCGTTACGGAGCAACCAGAGGATCGTCTCGTTCATCGGCATGTTGAGATCGGTGGCGACTTCGACTAACGTGCGTCCGGTGTAGCGCTCGGCCAACTCGGGATTGGCGAACTCCGCCAGCAGCACGTTCTCGGCCCCGGCACGATCGGCCATGTGCTCGAACTCGCTTTGCGGATTGACTAATGCCTCATCCATCTCATCCAGCATGCGTCGGCTGACGATAGGATCGTCGAGATTTCGCAGCAGCAAGCCGCCTTCAGCCGCCCATTGCGGTACCGAGGCGGCCAGACCAGTGCCCGAACCGCGATAGGGATACATATCGGCGGCGACATCGATACCCTGTGCCCGGGCTGCGGTGATGCGATCGATAACGGCTGGCATATGATGCCAGCTGGGCCTTCCTGCGGCTTTTAGGTGATAGATCTCGGTGATCACACCGGAATCGATTCCTATCTTGAGCGTCTCTTCCAGTGCTGACAGGATACGCTCGCCCTCGGAGCGCATGTGGGTGATATGGATGCCGTTGTATGCGGCCACTACCTCCATGATCGCCGTGAGTTCCGCGGTGGCAGCGTAAGAGCCAGGCGGATAGATCAGTGCCGTGGCGACACCAAATGCGCCATCCTCCATCGCCTCGGCGGTGGCAGCGCGCATTACGGCCAGTTCATCCGGTCCGGCATCGCCCTGCATCTGCCCCATACCGTACTCGCGGATCGTGCCACCACCGACGAACGAACCGATATTGACGCTGACGCCGTGATCCTCAAGATCCCGTAGCCAATGTCCGAACCGAGTCCAACCACGAGCTTGCTCATCCCACTTCGCTTTCTCATCGCCTTCGAGCCGATGGACCAGCGCGATGGCCCAGGGATCGACGATGCGACCACCAAACGGAGCAGGGGTCCAGAACTCACCCATGATCTCGGTGGTGACACCCTGCGTCACCTTGGACAGCGAACGGCCATCGAGTAGGAGGGGGAGGATGGAATGGCTCTGGATATCGATAAAGCCGGGTGAAACCACCAGGCCAGTGGCATCGACATTGTGTTCTGCTCGCTCGGGTGAGATGCTCCCCGGTGGCTCTATTGCGGCGATCTCCTCGCCGTCAAGGAGCACGTCCGCGTAGAACCACGGATTGCCAGTGCCGTCCATAATGCGACCATTGGTGATGAGCGTGGCTGTCATGTTTCCCCCTCGATCGACGGATACTTGAGGCATCGTAGCGCGGCGATGCAGGGTCGGCAACAAAGAAAACGACCAGCCATTCTCATACGGAGAATGCTGGCCAATCTATCGTCGACAGACGTTGACGCCTCGGTTGTGATCTGTGCAAATGGTAACAGATGAAACGATTACATGCCAGTGTTCGTGTTCTGTATCCAACATACATGCCTGTCTGTCACTGCCGCCTATGTGCCGCGGTTGGGTGGCGTACAATGCCCACATTGATGGGCTGAACATATGCTGTCAGGGGATAACGAATGTCGACCGAAGAGACGGTGAAACAGATACTTGCTGGATTGGGTATTGAGGTGCCAGAGGAGCGAATCGCGCGGTTGGCGGTGGCGTATGAGGCGACGCTGGCGCAGTCCGCGAGTATTCGACCGGATACAACACCAACACCCGCGCCATCGCCATTCGATCCATCCTGGGAGACCAAGTAATGCCGGCAATCAATCCGAATCCCACGGCTCATACGATCCGGGAGACCCTGGCGCTGCTTGATCGCAAGGAACTTTCGACCGTTCAGATGATGGCCGCCTTGCTGACGCGCATGCAGGAAACGGACGAACAGGTCCAGGCCTGGCTTGACGTGCGTCCGAAGTTCCTGATGGAACTGGCGGAAACGCAGGATCGGCGCCGATCGATCGACAAACCAACCACGCCGCTTTTCGGTATCCCGGTTGCGGTGAAGGACATCATCGATCTGGCTGGGTATCAGACTGTTTGCAACATGAAAGCGCGGGAGAGCGTCGAACCCGCGATTCGGGATGCGGAAATCGTCCACAGGTTGCGCAAAACCGGTGTGATCTATGTCGGCAAGACGGTGACGCAAGAGGCTGCGGCGGGTATCTACAGCGATCCGTGCTGCAATCCATGGGATACCACCCGCATTCCGGGCGGATCAAGTGGTGGGAGCGCTGCGGCCGTGGCCAACGGCACCGCATTGGGTGCGTTTGGCACCGATACCGGTGGGAGTATTCGCATACCGGCATCGCTGTGCGGTGTTACCGGATTGAAGCCGACCTATGGTCGGTTGTCGGTAGCGGGTATCTTCCCTCTTTCGGCCAGTCTTGACACACCCGGATCGCTGGCGCGGGCGGTCGCTGATTGCATGGCCCTTTATCTCGGTATGCAGGGCAAGGGTAATGATATCCCGACGATGTGGAATCGATTTCCCACCGAGGAGGGGAGTCTGGCGGGTGTTCGTATTGGTGTGATCACTAATTACTTCAGCGATCATCTCTCGCCGGACGTTGAGGCGGCCTGGAAACGGGCGGTCGCGCATGCCGAGCGTATCGGTGCCGAGATCGTCGACCTGACCTGGGATGATGCGGATGCTGCCCGAATCGCGGCGACGCAGATTCAGCGGGCGGAGGCGTTCCAGGTGCACCGCGATCTACTCCGGACGGCACCCCATCTGATGGGCGAGCAGTTGCGCAGTCGGGTTGAGCTCGGTGCGGTGCTTCCCGCCGATGTCTGGTTTACCGCCTTGAACGCACGTGAGCGCGCCAAGGCAAGCATTGCCGCGCTCTACGCCGAGCATCGATTGGATGCTGTGCTCGTGCCGAGCACACCGATCACCGCGCCGAAGATCGGCGAAACCACGATCACATACAGTGATGGCGTCACGGAGGACACCGGTGTTGCCCTGACGCGTCTCACCCAGCCGTGGAACGCCACTGGACAACCGGTGTTCGCGTTACCCGCCGGTCTGGATCGAGACGGTCTGCCGATTGGTCTCTCGTTGGTTGGTCGCCCGGACGACGAATGGCATCTCGCCGATATCGCCCACGCGCTGGAGACATGCCTCCAGTAGCGCCGGGCTGCAATGCCATTCGTACTGAGAAAATGGTTTCACGATGTGATTTGGTGACCCGAAGAGTTGAGGGGATACTTCCGCGAAGGACCAAAGAGGCGACGTCACTCAGAGGCGCCGAGCGCCGTGGAGTCTCCGCGCGAGGGCTCGCTCCGCTGCTCGTGCTACGCACTCGGCCACCTACGGTAGCGCATCGCCGCAGGCGGCTTGATCGCATTTCGTCCGGAAGCATTGCGACCAGCGGACTTGGTTCATTCTGCCTATGGCAGTGTGCTCCGCACGGAGATTCTTCGCGCCGAAGGCGCTCTGAATGGAGTGTTCTGGAACTATGCAACACTTGCGGGTGCAGAGAGGAGCAGAAGATGCCTCACCAGAAGACCGAACGGCGACGCTATTCACCGGAGTTCAAAGCCGCTGCCCTGACCCGGGTGGCCAACGGAGAGCGACAGGTCGATGTCGCCAATGACCTGGATCTGACACCAACGACGTTGCGACGATGGATTCAACAGGCAGCCGCCTCCACCGATCCCCTGCAGCATCCAACCTATGCGGAAGTTGTGGCCCAGAACCGTGCGTTGCAGGCGAAACTGACCCAGGCCGAGGAGGATGTCGCATTCCTAAAAAAGTGTCGGCGTACTTCGAGAAACAGTCCCAGCAGTCGTAACAACCGATCGCTGCTGTGACCTCATCACGGAGTACGCCACCCCGCGATCCGTCACCCGGAGTTGCCATCTCCTGGGGATGCATCCCGCCACCTATCATCGCCACCAGAACCGGAAGCATCACCCACGCCCCGACCCATGGGCAGCGGTGAAAGCTGCGATCATCCGACATCACGAGGAGACGCAGGGACGGTGTGGACGCAGAGACATGCATGCCTGGCTCCGGCGTGAAGGCATCATGGTCAGTTACGAAAAGTGCCACAAACTCATGCAGGAGTTAGAGATACGGGCGGTACGTGGCACCAGACACCGACCCAAGGCACAGGGGATCAATAACGAAGCGGTTGCCATGCCGAACCTTTTGTGGGAAGCAGATCACCCACGTGATTTCTCCAGCGCTATCCCCGGTACCCGCCTGGTCGGTGACTGTACCGAGTTTGTTTGGCACCGACGGGGGAAACACCTCTACCTGCATGTGGTCATGGATCTGTATCACCGCGGAGTGATGGGCTGGGCACTCTCAGACAAACCCGATGCCATCAGTGCTCTTGCTGCCATGGAGATGGCCCGCAATCAGGGTGCCTTCCGCACTAACGTAATCTTTCACTCCGACCATGGCAGTCAGTACATGTCCAACCGGTTTCGGGACTATTGCCAGCTGCAGGGAATCCGTCAGTCGATGGGCGCAAAGCGGGTCTGTTACGACAATGCCGTGGCGGAGTCCTTCTTCGCCACCCTGAAAGGGGATCTTCCGGATATCAAAACGTTTGCCACGAAGCAAGACCTTGCAGTGTGGGTGGTGACATGGATCGAAGGGTGGTACAACTCTCGCAGGCCGCATAGCTGGAACCGGGGATATCCCCCATTCTCACGGCCACCGACAATCGAGCATCCCATCTGTCGCACAACTCCATAACACTCCAGAATGACATGGACACATTGGAGGTGACAAGAGACATCCTGCGGCACACCCGCAACCGGCTTGCCAACGCCTTCCCCGAACCCACCACCTATTTTCTCGGTGCAGATGGCTGCAATACCCGGCGAAAACTTGCGAGACGAGACTTCGCCCCCCAATTCGGGGCGGCGCTAAGGCGGCTTAATACGACTACCCCTTCAACACCCTTTCAATCGCCTCCAACTCGTCGTCGGAAAACGGTGCGAAGTTGAGCGTCGCCAGATTCTGCTGTAGTTGGGCGACGCTGCTGGCACCGATTAGGGCCGATGTGATCTCCTCGCGGCGCAGAATCCAGGCGAGTGCCAGTTGCGCTAGCGACATCCCGCGATCCGCCGCGATCTCGTTCAACGCATGCGCCTTGGCCAGGTACGCCTCATCCACCTGCGTGGATTTCAGCGAACCATCGCGAGCGGCGCGGCTGTCCACCGGAACGCTGCCCGTCAGATAGCGATCGGTGAGCAGACCTTGCGCCAATGGTACGTATGCGATGCTGCCGACACCATTATTCTTGAGCACATCGAAGAGTCCATCTTCCGGGTGTCGATTCAACATGTTGTAGCTCGGCTGATGAATGAGCAGGTGGATGTTGTACGGTGCCAGGGCGGCGATCATTTCCTCCGTCCGCGCTGGACTGTAGTTACTCACCCCCACATAGAGTGCCTTGCCCTGATGGATCGCGTTGGCCAACGCGCCAGCGGTCTCCTCGATCGGCGTGTCTGGATCCTCGCGGTGGTGATAGAAGATATCGACGTATTCCAATCCCATGCGCTGCAGGGACTGATCGAGAGACGCCGTCAGATACTTGCGACTGCCCCAGTTGCCATACGGACCACTCCACATATCGAAGCCAGCCTTGCTGGAGATGATAAGTTCATCGCGATAGGGACGGAAATCCTGGGCGAAGATGCTGCCGAAGTTTTTCTCGGCGCTGCCATACGGAGGACCGTAGTTGTTCGCTAGGTCGAAGTGGGTGACACCAGCATCGAAGGCGGTGCGCAGGATATCGCGCTGGGTGGCGAGCGGTCGATCATCACCGAAGTTCTGCCAGAGCCCGAGGGAGATCTCGGGCAACATGAGTCCGCTGGCGCCAGTGCGACGATAGCGCATGCGGTCTTCATACCGAGCCTCATTGGCGATGTAGGTCATGTCGTTTCCTTTCGTGCTGGAGACATTCTCGTTTCCCGTTTGTTATCGCATGAAAGCGGATAGTGTTGAAGAGGACCGTTGACGGTATCTGGTCACCGTTGCTACACTGTTGCCAAATAAGAACAAATGTTCTATTATGCAGACGGAGGCGCGATGAAGAGGAAGGCAGAATCCACAACCGAACTGCAGGAGTATCACCGCTGGACGTGCGATCGTCACGATCCACCGGTTCTGCTCGGGATGGTGGATGACACCGGCCACCTGCATATCAAGGTCCGCAATCGGGACTGGTTCGTCACGGATTTCACTCGCGTGACAGCCACCTGCCCGAAGTGCGGAGCAGTCCACACACGGGAGTTCATCGCCCACTGAACACGTTCGGAGCTCCAGAGAGCCTTGCGAGAAGGAGCTCATCACCATGGCACTTGTCCCTCGACCATCCCTCAGAGATCGTTTGCGCGAACGCTACGCGATACCACGCGAACCTGTCCCTTTCGATCTGCCACCCGTTGGTCGCATTCCGGCGGCCAAACTTGCGGATATCGAGCTGCTGGCGCGCCGCGCCAGAGCAGGGGATCGCGTTAGTCGCGATACGCTCTACCTCTCACTGCAACCTCGTCTTCGTCGCATTGGCCATGTCCTCCAGCCTTGGCCGAATACCCCGAGGATCATCGGTATCTGGGATGACGATGATGTTGCCCAGGAAACCTACCTCATTGTCGTGGATCTGCTGGATGCCTGGGACGCGGAACTTACGTTCATTCCCTACCTGTTGGGCAGGTTTGTCTGGCGATTGCGTGATCGGATTCTTCGCGGTATCGGCAAGCCAAATGTGCCACCTGGTATGTCATCGGTGTACGATCCCGATGCGCTTGAAATGCTGTTCAGCGATGAGCAGCCGGAGTCCGCGGTGATCGCACGGGAGACGCTGGAGCGGCTCGTGACCCGCCTGGCGAACATCCTGGAACTGCAGGGGGAACATCTCGGACATCTGAGTATCATCGGTGACCATGGCAGTTCGTTGCGTAATCGGGCGGCCTGAGATCTGAGTTCGACAACCTCGCTGTTTTTTCGCACAATGCTGGTATGTGTGTGGAGGGAGCAAGTGTGAGCGATAAACTGCCAAACGAGTTCGCGGACTGGAGTGATACAAGCATCGAGACCCGATGTATTCGGGCCGGACAGGATCCCGATCCTCGTACCGGCTCGATGATTGTCCCTATATTCCAGACGAGTACATTCAAGTGGCCTGAGGTGGGTACCAGCACCGGTTACGAGTATTCGCGGACAGCGAATCCGACCAGAGCGGCATTGCAGGCGTCGATCGCCTCGTTGGAGGGAGCCGAATGGGGACTCGCGTTCGCCTCTGGCACGGCGGCCATGCGCGAGGTCGCGATGCTGCTCAATCCGGGCGAGCATATCCTCATGGCTCGTGACGCCTACGGTGGCACCTTCCGATTGCTCGATGTGCATACCCGCCGCCACGGTATCGATGTCAGCATGGTTGACCTCACCGATCTTGAGCAGGTTGAGGGCGGTATTCGTCCGAACACGAAGCTCATCTGGTTGGAGACACCGACCAATCCGATTATGGCCGTGGCCGATATCGCCGCTATTGCCGATATCGCACACACCGTTGGGGCGCTACTCTCGGTCGACAACACGTTTGCCACACCCTATTTGCAGCAACCTCTTGCTCTCGGAGCCGATCTCGTCATCCATAGTGCCACCAAGTATCTGGCCGGTCACTCGGACGTGGTTATCGGTGCGGTGGTGGGCAATGATCCCGATCTCTTCACCCGCTTGCAGGAGCAGCAGAACGATTGTGGCGCGGTGCCGAGTCCGTTCGATAGCTGGCTCACACTCCGCGGTATCAAGACATTGCCCGTGCGGATGGATCGACATGGCGCCAACGCCATTGCCGTTGCCAACTTCCTGAACGACCATCCGAACGTGGCCGAGGTGTACTATCCTGGTCTGCCGGAAGCGCCCGGACATGAGCTGGCGCAGAAGCAGATGCGCAACTTCGGTGGCATGGTGTCCTTCAGGATGCCTACGCGCGAGGCCGCGATCCACGTCTGTAACAGCACCCGTATCTTCCAACTGGCGGAGAGTCTGGGTGGTGTCGAGAGTCTGATCGAGCATCCCGATTCGATGACTCATTTGGCGGTGTCCGGGACCGAGTTCGCCATCGACGGTGGCGTGATCCGCGCCTCGATCGGTATCGAGAATATCGATGACCTGATTGCCGATCTCGAGCAGGCGCTGGCAGGCGTCCGGTGAGTCCAATCCGGAAGTCCGATGACTTCCGCACGACTGAGATCAACTCCTGGGATGAGTTCATCCAGGAGCAACTCCTGGAGGACATGGCCGAGGTCGATTACACGGATCTCCCGGATCGTGGCAAGCCGATCAAAATCTGGAGGACGGATGTCGATCCCGATAAGGACCTCGCCTTCAGCCGATTGAAGAACGCAGGCGTCAAGCCTACCTGGATGGAGCTGGATCAGGAGATTGGTCAGCTCACGGAACAGTTGTGGACGCTGCTGGAGAGGGTGGAGCAGCAGCTGCGTACCGATATCGAGCGCATGAACACTGCATCTACGGATGCGGAGCCACCGGTAACCTGGCGGGAGCGTTGGCGAGGCTGGTTCCGGCAGGATTACCGTGAGGAGTCCAGTTCATCACCAACCGTGACATCGATCGCCGCCTATCGCGAACGCGAGCGTCGTCGGTTTCTCGAGCACGCAGCTTTACTGGACAAAAGGATCGTCGAGTTCCACGATTCCCTTCCGCAGGGAGCCCAGCATCTGCAACGACTGCGTTGGCTACCGGCTCGCGCTGAGCGCGTTTTCGATGATCGCATTGACCTGAACGGGCTCTGGAACACCTGCGATGTTCAGCCGGAGACTGGTGACGCGTGAGTCCCCAGATGGAAGCGATTACACGGTTCGCGCCTGCCCAAGATTCCTTGTCGTAGTGCTTGCCAGACTGCGTATTTCGCGATACCGTGACCGCGGTTGATCGGTTTCTGACAAGGGAGTCACAGACATGGCGTACAGAATTGGCATCGGTGGAATCGCGATCGAGAGCAGCACGTTTTCCCCGTTGCCCTCAACGACGAGCAACTTCGATATCCAGCGTGGCGATGAGATCGTCGCCAGCTATCCGTATTTCGAGAACGGCACGTTCGAGGGTCGTGAGGATGTGACCTGGTTCGGTACGCTAAAGGCGCGCGCGATTCCTGGTGGAGCGGTCACCGCCGAATCCTATGCTGAGATGAAGGGCGAGCTGCTGGAGCGGCTCAAGGCTGTTTTGCCGCTGGATGGCTTCTTCTTTGATATCCACGGCGCAATGTCGGTCATCGGTATGGATGACGCCGAAGGTGATCTGGTCACCGATATCCGCGCCCTGGTCGGTCCACAGTGCATCATTTCCACCGGCATGGATCTGCATGGCAACGTTACCGAGCGCGAAGTCGAGAATATCGATATCTTCACGGCCTACCGTGAAGCCCCTCATATCGATGCGATGGAGACCAAGGCGCGCGCTGTCCGCAATCTGTTGATGTGTTTGGATGGAGGCATTCGCCCGTATCGAGCATGGCAGCGAGTCCCTGTCGGTCTCCCCGGCGAGCGCACGAGCACATTTTGGGAACCAGGCAAGACGGTCTACGGCAAGCTGAAGGAGAGCGATGGTGTTCCCGGTGTGCTGGATGCCAGCCTCTGGGTGGGCTATGTCTGGGCGGATCAGCCGCGTAACAGTTGCACAACGGTTGTGACTGGCACTGATCCCGAAGTGATCAAGGCTGAGGCCACCAAGATCGCCAAACGATACTGGGATGCGCGCACGCAGTTTGATTTCGGTGTACCGACTGGCGATGCCGATTGGACGATCGCGGAGGCGTTGAAGCAGACCGTGACACCGGTGGTTATCAGCGATTCCGGCGACAATCCGACGGCCGGTGGTGCGGGCGATATCCCGATCATGACGCAGAAACTGCTTGCGATCCCGGAGTTTGCCAGTGGTGAGAAGACGGCACTGATCGCCTCGTTGATGAACAGGGCCGCGGTGGAGGCGGCGTTTGCGGCCGGTGTCGGGGCCGAGATCACCGTCACCCTCGGCGGGGTCAACGATCCGGTCAACGGTTTCCCGATCGAGGTGACTGGCATTGTGCAGTCACTACACCCCAGCGACAACGTCTGGGGCGGCGATATCGCTATTCTCAAGGTTGGTGGCGTGACGATCATCGTGCCGAGCCGACGTATCCAGTTTGGTATGCCTGATAGCTTTGATCAGTACGGTCTGGATGCGAAGAGTTTCGATATCATCGTCATCAAGATCGGCTATCTCGATCATGAGTGGGAGGAGCTTGCTCCCGTTCGCCTGTTGGCGCTGACGCCGGGTGCGGTGAATCAGGACATCGTCAATCTGCCGTTCCAGCATGTGCAGCGTCCGTTCTTCCCGCTGGATCCGGACATGCCTGAGCCGGATTGGGCACCGGTGGTGTTCGGGCCGATCTCGTAGCACCAACTAACGTGGACCCGGGGTTGAGCCCCGGGTTCGCCCCGATCAAGCAAAAAAGGGTCGGCACTGGTTGTGACCAGGCCGACCCCAACAGTTTGACGCCTACGCGTTCAGATACCCCTTCGCCTTCAACAATTCGGCGTTGAGGATACCTGCGCCAGCCGCGCCGCGGATCGTGTTGTGGCCAAGCAGTACGTACTTGAGTCCCAGCACCGGACATGGCCGCACGCGACCAACCACCGAGGCCATACCACGCTCGGTATCGCGATCTAACTGCGGCTGTGGACGATTATCTTCGTATCGCACCACGACTGGTCGCTTCGGTGCGCTTGGCAGCTCAAGCTCCTGTGGTAGCGCCCGGAACGCCTCGAAGGCCTCAATCACCTCGGCTGGACTCGGCTGCGCCCCCAACTCCAGGGAGACGCACTCGGTGTGACCATCGCGTACCGGCACCCGATTGCAGTGAGCGGAGAGGACGAAGTCGGCAGTTTGGAAGCCACCGTCGTAGCCGCCCAGCATCTTCATCGCCTCGGTCTCCATCTTCTCCTCTTCGCTGCCGATGTAGGGGACCACGTTATCGATCATATCCAGACTGGGCACACCCGGGTAACCGGCGCCGGAGACAGCCTGCAACGTTGTTACCATCACCTTGTTGAGACCAAACGCATCCTGCAGCGGCTTCAGCGTTAGCACCAGGTGCATGACCGAGCAGTTGGAGTTGGTGGTGATGAACCCCTTCCAGCCGCGATTCTCTTGTTGTGTCTTGATTGCCGCCAGGTGCTCCGGATTCACCTCCGGAATGATCAGCGGCACATCCGGCTCGATCCGGTGCGTGGCGGTGTTCGAGACGACCGCCAGACCGTTGGCGGCTAATCGTGTCTCGATCTCACCCGCAACCTCGCTGGGGAGTCCGGAGAAGGCTAGGGCGCTCTGGAGATCGGCGCTGTAGTCTTGCACGACGAGATCGCGTACCGACTCCGGCATATCGTTGCCGAGTCGCCAGACGGTTGCCTCGCTGAACTTCTTGCCGGCGCTGCGCTCGCTGGCTACCAGCTCCGCCACGCGGAACCAGGGGTGATTCTCCAGCAGCTGAATGAATCGCTGACCAACATTGCCCGTTGCCCCCAACACCGCGACTGGAATCCGATTGTCTGACATGGTTGTCCCTCCCGCTGTTTTCCGTACGCCCGCACTTTACGTGCGGGTTGCCAAGTTACCCCACTCGATACGATTCGCCAATGACATCCCGACGTTTGCCGTTGCCACGGCGACTGGTGCGGGCGCTGCCGATGAGGCCATCATGCACCACCTGTACGGCGCGATCGGCCGCGTCATCCGGCACCACCACCACCACGGCCGCATTGCTGCTCTGCTGACTGGAGTTCAGTACCGGTACGTTCGCGCGACTGAGCACCGCCAGCAATTGTGCCAACGCCCCCGGTGTATTGGCAGCACCTTCGCCAACCGCCGCTACGACAGCGACATCGTCGACGCAGGTGACGTCAGCCTCCAGATCGCCCAACGCCTCCGTCAGCTTGCTTACGAACACCTCGCAGCCGGAGGTCAAGGTATCGAGAATGAAGGTCATCGCTCGTCGCGAACTGGATTGCTGCACGGAGATGATCTCGACCCGGTTCTCATGCAGTACGTGGAAGACAGCGGCAGATGCACCCGCCAGATCCTCCAACTCGGGTACATCCAGTGTTAGCATCGTCAGACCCTTCAGCGCGGTCGTTGCCTTGATCCGCTGGCTCTGCCCACCGGGTCGGACGACGGTGCCCGCATTGGTTGGTTGGAAGGTGCTGAGAACACGGACCGGTATACCCGCCTTCACCGCCGGTCGGATCGTGCGCGGGTGTAGTACCTTGGCGCCAAAGTGGGCCAGTTCCTGGGCTTCATCGTAGGTCACTTCCGGGATAACCCGGGCAGTGCTGACTTTGCGCGGATCGGCGCTGAGCATACCGGGCACATCCGTCCAGATCTGGACCTCGTCGGCATCAAGCGCGGCCCCGAGGAGGGTGGCGCTGTAGTCTGAGCCACCGCGCCCAAGCGTGGTCGTGCTGCCATCCGGCGCGAAGCCGATAAATCCGGTGCAGACAACGATATTGCCGGCATCGAGTTCGGGTGCGATCAGTTCAGCGGCGCGTTCGCGGGTGAGATCACGTTGTGGTCGGGCGGAACCATGGCGCTCATCGGTGGCCAACACCTGATCCGTGAACACTGGCACGGCCCCGTGACCCATATCGCGGATTGTGGCGGCCATCATTGTCGCCATGATCTTCTCGCCGTGTGAGACGAGGCGATCCGAGAGCACGCTGGTGAGCTCGTGGGTGTTGGCGATATCGGTGAGCGTATCGTTCAGTGAGGCATGAAGCTGATCGACGGCGGCGCGGGTCTGCGTTTGGATATCGGCAACGCCGATACCGTTCAGGACATTCTCGTGCTTGGCGTGGATGGTCTCGACGGCCCGATCTCGCACATCGAACTTGCCTACAGCCGAGGCGTTGCCGGCCTCCAGAAGGAGATTGGTGACACCGCCGCAGGCGGAGACAACCATCACATTGATACCTGGTTTGCCGAGCGTAATGCGAGCGCTTTCGCGGACACGCCGCGCATCGCCAACCGATGTTCCACCGTATTTCATCACCAGCATGCGCTTGCTCCGATTCCCGTAGCCTCAGCCAGCCGTAGGGAGGCGAGGTGCGATCGCGTTGTTTGCGGGCCGGGTAGCGTCATTGCTGACCGGTGGAATGGCGGGCACAAAAAAAACGAGAGCCTCTTTGCTCTCGCCTGCCGCCCCGTGGATGTTACTGACTGCTCGTCAGCGAACCTCCAGATCGGCAGGCCAGCGAATAATAGTCTCAATAATGGTAGTCATTGAGGTCATCGTTCGCGTGTTCATGCCGGTGGTGGTCGCATCAAGGCTTATCATCACGTTGTCACTATAGGACGTACGCACATAAGATTGCAAGGCTTTTCACAATCCTGGGTAATCGTTAGCACGCAACGAGAGATACGCCACCGTCCGGTCGACTCATCTCTCGTTGCTCTCTGGTAGCTAACTACGCATCTGGCGTCGAGGCTTTGCTTGGATCCTGCCGCTCTTCCGGATGGTTCTGTCCCTCCGGTATCTGGGCGTCTGGTGTAGGTGAGACGATCGGCGTGGCCGAGTACGCCTCACGAACCGCCTTGACCTCCTCCGGTGTTACCGCACCGGCATCGTTTTCCCACGCCTGGCGAATATAGGTGAGAATCGCTGCGATCTCCTCATCCGAGTAGGTTGTGTTGAACCGAGGCATACCACCGCGACCGTAAAGGACGGTGTAGATGAACAGCGTCGGATCATCCAGATTGGCGATTGCGCCTTTGTTCAACGGCAAGTAGATACCAGGCACACCGTTCCCATCCGCCTGGTGACAGGCCACGCAGACGGAGTAGTAGATCGCCGCACCGCGCTCGATTTGCTCCTCGGCGGTCATTGGTGTGGCCGCATCCTGCGCATTGGAGAGTAGCGGAACCGCAATCGCGGCGGTCAGACCCATGACGGAAATCAGCGCTATAATCCGCGCTTTCACTGATTGAAACATCACAGCCTCCCTTAGCTTTGCATCACGCGGGTATGCAGCTTGTCCACCTGCATCCAGGCTGCCTGCACGGCGCCTTCCATCCAGGCGTTGACATTGCTGAGGTGCTCGCCTACCAGGTAGATGCGGCCATCCGGTTCCTGCAGGATCGGCATGACTTGCTCCCGGCTTTCCGCGGTGAAGCTTGGCCAGGCACCGAGACTGTAGGGCTCCAGATGCCAGGCCACCGAGAAGGCGCTAATGAACTCGTCCTTCATCTGGGGGTGAACCTTGCTGCCCAGCGAGAGTGCAAGTTGAGCGCGGGCATCGTATGGCATTGAGCTCACATAGGCGGCGTTGGTGCCGAAGTTGTACATACCGAGCATGACACCACCCTCGCTGAGGTAGTTGTCATCCGGATAGCCGAGGATACCGAGCTGGCTGATATTGGTGAAGCTCTGACCACCATAGATCCAGTCATCCTCTTCCCAGAAGCGTCGCTTGAAGCCGATCCCCATGCGCAGAGCCATCGCGTAAGGAACCGATCGGATCGCCGTCTTCATCGGTTCGTCGAAGTTCACCGAGACCTTCAGCAGTGCCGAGAGCGGGATATTGCACATCACATAGTCGCCAGTGATCTCGACCGGCTCGCTGGTCTCGCTATCGGTGTAGGTGACCGTGACATCGTCCGGTGTCTGGTTGATCTTCGTCACCGGGCTGTTCAGGTGCAGACGGTCGCCGAAGAACTCGCGGAAGGCGACGTCATAGAGCGCGTCCATACCGCCTTTAGGCTTGACCATGGTGGTCTGCCAGTCGAAGGTAGCGGTCGCGGCCAGGTAGCCACCTGCCGCCTGCATGATCGAATCCGCGAACGGCAACAGATCCCGCAGTGGGTAGGGATCGTTGATCGTGCCGGGCGAATGCACATCCGGCAGTACCGCGAATCCGCGATGATCCGACTTGCGGTAGGTGAGGTCGTTGGCGTTGAGGATACCCCAGTTGATGAGGTAACTCTTCCAGTGCTCCAGATCCTCTTCCGACAGGGGTTCATCGAGCGCGTTCTGGTCGAGCGCCTGGGCCAGGTACTGGGAAGTGTAGCCGCCCATATCGGCCTGCATCTCGTGGAGCCGTATCTTGGTGGCGTTCAGTTCGCCGTCCACATTCTCGGCGTACACCCATCCATTGAGATTCAGGTTCTTGTGATCAATGAGCGGGACATTCAATTCGCGGCAGTAGTGGAAGAAGCCGTTGTGATAGAAGGGGACTCGGCTCGGGCCTGCATCCCACCAAAAGCCCTCGGGCCAGTCGCAGGTTTGCACGCCTTTGCCATATTCCTCGCCGGAGGAACCGCCGCGAATCGTCCAGACATGCCCGCCGACGCGATCCCGAGCCTCAATGATGGTGACATCGTAGCCGAGATTGATCAGCTCATAGGCTGCCGGACAACCACCGGCACCGGTTCCGATGACGATCACCTTGGTGCCGTTGCCGTTTCCATCCCACTTTGGTGGTTCCGTGAGACCATCCATCGCGTTCTGTCCCCATGCGTTGAGCACGTTCAGAACGCCGGCGGAACCAAGCGCGGCACCGGTCAGGTGTAGGAAACGCCGCCGTGTCATTGGCGATCCCTTGGTCAATGATTTTGCGGTTTTGTCCATCATGACTCCTCTCCCAGGCCACTCTGTCTGATGTTCTGTGTATACAGTGTTGCATCGGATCGGAATCTGTCAAGACTCTCCTTACATAAGGTCTTTTTATCACCGAAAATCCTCACAGAAGCATTACTAAACTGGATCGGAAGCAAGATGGGGGATAAGAGCTTGTTCGGTGGAGGAACGCATGGAAACGATGAAACCGGGTGAAAGTGTTGAACCACGAGTGCGCACGTCCCCATCCTGGACGATTCGCGAGTATGCTTTCTTCAGGAAAGTAATGGGCCGAAAAGCCCTTGAGCAGGAGTGAACACGTGAAGACCGTCAACCTCACCGGTATCGAAAATGCCGCGCCGAACATCGTGCTTGGCGTCATGCGTATCTACGAGAAGACCGACACCGAAATTCAGGAGCTCTACGCCACCACGCGAGAGGCCGGGATCAATTTCTTCGATCACGCCGCCGTCTATGGTGGTGTCATGCACGGCTGTGAGGCGCGATTCGCCGAGGCCCTCCAGCTTAGCGTCGCTGAGCGCGAGCAGATCACGATTCAGACCAAGGCTGGTATCGTCCGCGAAGGTCCGTACTTCGATTTCTCCTACGAGGAGATTACCCAGTCCGTCGACCGATCGCTGAAAGCCCTGCAGACCGACTATATCGATATCCTTCTGCTACACCGCCCGGATGCCCTGGTTGAACCGGAAGACGTGGCGCGCGCCTTCGACGAGTTGCAGGCCAGCGGTAAGGTGCGACACTTCGGCGTCTCCAATCACACACCGGGTCAGATCAACTTGCTGAAGAAGTACGTGCAGCAGCCACTGGTCGCGAACCAGCTCCAGCTATCGATCACGCATGCGCCGATCATCGCGCAGGGCATTGCCACGAACATGGCGGGGCTGGATCAATCGATTGTGTTGGACGGCGGTATCGTCGACTACTGCCGTCTGAATGACATCACCATTCAGGCGTGGTCGCCGATGCAGGCCGGGTTCTTCACGGGTACCTTCCTGGGGAATCCGGAGTACGCAGCACTGAACAAGGTCATTGAGACCTTGGCCACGAAGTACGATGTTCCCTCGGTCGCGATTGCCATTGCCTGGATTACGCGTCACCCGGCCAACATGCAGGTCGTGCTCGGTACCACCAATCCGCAACGAGTCGCCGATTCCGCCAAGGGATCGGACATCCCGTTGACGCGCTCCGAGTGGTACGAGCTCACGCGCGCTGCCGGTTACATGGTGCCGTAGGCCGATCTCGACCACGAAACGACAACAGCTACGAAGACCGCGCCGACGTTTCGGCGCGGTCTTTGTCGTCTTCACGTCGCATACCAGTATTGATACTCAGTATCAATACTGGTATGCTCTTTCCTCGGGCAGCAATTCGGTTGCCAGCTATCGAGAGAGTCATCGTGTCATCAAATCAGCATTCACAATTGTCAGCAACCGTCATCGTCGGATTTCTCGGTGCGGGTAAAACCACACTGCTCAACCATATCCTCCAGAGCGACCACGGCAAACGGATCGTGGTCATCGTCAACGACTTCTCCGAGATCAATGTCGATGCCAATCTCGTTCGCCACACCACGGATCGTCTCATTGAGATGTCCAACGGTTGCATCTGCTGTACATTGCGAGACGACCTGCTACAGGAACTCCGGCAGCTCTCGGACCTGACCGATCTCGATCATGTCATCATCGAATCGACCGGTATCGGTGAACCACTGCCAATTGCGCAGGTGTTCCACATGGACGATATGCCGGAACGAATGCGACTGCAGGAGATCATTACGGTGATCGATGCGGCCACGTTCTGGCGTGACTACGAGCGCGACGACATGCTGGAGGATGCTGACGGCAATCCAATGCGACTTCCGCTTGCACCGTTGCTGGTGGACCAGATCGAGTATTCCAACATCCTGCTGCTGAACAAGGTTGATCTGGCGTCACCGGAGGAACTCGATCGCCTCGAAGGATTCGTCCGCAATCTCAATCCCGAAGCACGGATACATCGCACCGAACGGGGTTCGATTGATCTCGATCTTGTGCTCGGCACCGAACTCTACGAATACGAAGGTGCCGAACTCGCCGAGGATTGGGATCTGAACTGGAATCAGGAAACGAACGCCAGCGAGGCGGACGAATATGGATTCACCTCCTTTACCTGGCTCAGTCAAACCCCGTTGGACGAGGACCGCTTCATGGACCTCTTCGAGGATTGGCCAGACGGTCTGATGCGAACAAAAGGCGTGGTTCAGTTCGATTCCGGGCGACTGGCCATCGTCTCAGTCGTGCGCGACTCGCTCGATCTGCAGATGTTGGAAGCGGTCGATGCGGGTTTGCCGGATGGCGAGGACGCGCTGGAAATGACCGAGCTCATCTTCATCGGTCGAGGTGTGTCCGCGGAGGAGATGCAACAGCGGCTGGAGCAATGCCAGTCGGTGACCTGGCAATCCTCGTTGATGGTATAGGGGAGCGCGGTAATGGCAAAGAAGAAGGCGGATCGCATGGTGGTGACGTTGCAGAGTACCGAGAGCACGCACCGTTATACCACCGAGAAGAACCGCAAGAATGATCCGGGTCGGTTGGAGTTGCGTAAGTATGATCCGACGTTGAAACGTCATGTGCTGTATCGTGAAACGAAGTAAGGAACTGACATGAGCAAGAAATGCGCGATCACCGGCCGAAAAACGACGTTTGGTCGCAACGTGTCGTTCAGTAAGCGGCGGACCAGCCGCACGTTCAAGGCAAATGTGCAGTCGCATCGTATCTGGGTGCCGGAACTGAATCAGTATGTGCGCCTGAATGTATCCGCCAACGGTTTGCGCACGATCTCGAAGAAGGGCGGTCTGCAGGCGGCTCTGAAGTCGACTGGTCGATCACTGCCAAAGAGCAAGTCGTGAACGGTCGCACCCTCTCGCGTGTGGTGCGCCAGCAGTTCTGGTTGTTCGGCTGGGATATTCGCCGTCAGGAGGGTAATGTCCTGATTGAGCTTGGGTTTGAGCGTACACCGAATCCGACAGGAGCGAAATCAGGATCGACGCGTTATCACCGGGTCACTGCTGAGGGCGATATCGTCACGCTGTGGGGATTCGGTGTTTGCTGGAGTTCTCCGGACCTCGGCAGCATCTATGTGCCGCGTCTCAAACCGCGAGCCAGCTGGACTCCCGCCCTGAGCACTGTACCCGAGTACTGGTTCACCGATATTGCCGGTCTTTTCTCCGCGCCGTCTACTCATCGGGAGCAGGCGGCCAGCGATGACCTGACGCTGCGATTGCTGGATTGGGTGATCGAATATGAGACGTCGATCCTGGAGCGACATGGCAGTCAGTACCGTAAAGACGCCATCGCAGCCTGGCGTGACCCCTTCGGTGATCCGATGTTGTTGATCCAACATTGGCGAACTCTCCGGTATCAGCTCGCGCGGCAAATGGAGGTGGCAACGGCGCTCGCTTCGAGGTAAGGGGATGCATCATTAGTGCTGTCTGTGAGGTCGTCGCCCACTTCAGGCATTCGTGAGTTGGCCGGGCCTACATTCCCGCGCTGCTAATAGGCGATACGACAAAGGCCATCGGATTGCTTGGTCCGACGGCCTTCCTCATCATGCGAGATTACGCGGTCTGAGGCTCGTAGTCGATCACCTGATCATTAACGGCCATCAGCAGCGGCCGGGAGCGATTGGTGATGACATCGCCATTCACCACGCACTTGCGCACGTTCTCCATGCTCGGGATCTCGTACATGACATCCAGCAGCACATCCTCGATCGCGGTGCGCAGTCCGCGAGCGCCGGTTTTGCGCTCCTGCGCCTGATGGGCGACGGCGCGTAACGCATCATCCGTGAACTCCAGCTCGACGTGATCCAACTCGAAGAATTTCTGATACTGCTTCACCACTGCATTCTTCGGTTCGGTGAGGATCCGCATCAGCTCGCTCTCGGTGAGATGATCGAGGGCGACGGAGACGGGGAGGCGACCGACGAATTCCGGAATCAATCCGTATTTCATCAGATCATCGTGGCTGAGTTGCGCCAACGGGTTGAGAATCTTATCGGCCTTTGTCTGGACATTGCCAAAGCCCATGCTGGACTGTTTGTTCAGCCGCTTTTCGACAACTTCTTCCAACCCCTCAAAGGCGCCACCGCAGATGAAGAGGATGTTCTTGGTGTCGATCTGGATGTATTCCTGGTGTGGATGTTTGCGACCGGCCTGCGGCGGTACGTTGGCGATGGTGCCCTCAATGATCTTGAGGAGCGCCTGCTGTACGCCCTCGCCGGAGACATCGCGGGTGATGCTGGGGTTGTCTGATTTGCGCGCGATCTTGTCGATCTCGTCAATATAGATGATGCCGCGCTCGGCACGCTCGACATCGCCCGCGTTCTGGATCAGGCGAAGGAGGATGTTCTCCACATCCTCGCCGACATAGCCGGCCTCGGTCAGGGCGGTGGCATCGGCGATGCTGAACGGCACGTTCAGCACCTTGGCCAATGTCTGTGCTAGATAGGTCTTGCCGGAGCCGGTAGGACCTACCAGGAGGACATTGCTCTTGGCGAGTTCGATATCGTCATCCAGATTGGCGGTGATGCGCTTGTAATGGTTGTAGACGGCCACGGAGAGGATCTTCTTGGCGCGATCCTGTCCGATGATGTAGTTGTTCAGGTGGTCGTAGAGCGCTTTCGGTGTCGGAATCGAACCGTCGGCGGCCTCAAATGTCGGCTCCTTCGGTTCCTCCTCGTTGATGATCTCCTTGCACAGCTGCACGCACTCGTCGCAGATGTACACCTCGTTTGGACCCGCGATCAGGCGGCGAACTTCTTCCTGGCCCTTGTTGCAGAATGAGCAGCGATATCGCATGTCTACCTCGTGCTGCGGCGTTGCGCCGACCTAGTTTGCTTCGTCCTCGTCATGCTTGCCGATCTTGCTGAGATCGAGCGCGGCCGGAGTGAGGACCTTATCGACCAGACCATAGTTGCGTGCTTCTTCGCCGGTCATGTAGTAATCGCGCTGTGTGTCGGCCTTGATCTTCTCGAAGCTGTTGCCTGAGTGATCGGCCATGATCTGGGTCAGGGTGTTGATGACGCTAAACGTCTCCTTGGCCTGAACCTCGATATCCGGAATCGCACCGCGGAATCCGCTGGAACCCTGATGAATCATGATGCGGCTGTTCGGCAGGGCGAAGCGCTTGCCGGGCGTACCTGCGGTCAGCAGCACGGCAGCCATGGAGGCCGCCATACCCACGCAGTAGGTACGGATATCCGGGCGGATCATGCGCATGGTGTCATAGATCGCCAGACCGCTGTAGACCTCGCCCCCCGGTGAGTTGATGTAGAGGTGGATATCGGCTTCGGGATCGTCATGCTCCAGGAAGAGGAGCTGGGCGATCATGAGATTGGCCATTTGACTCTCAACCTGGGTGCCGAGGAAGATGATGCGATCTTTGAGCAGGCGAGAGTAGATATCGAACGATCGCTCGCCTCGATTGGTGCTTTCAATCACCATCGGAATCAAGGCGTGGATATCGGGATTTTGCATTGAGGATCCTTCTAAAGCGGATGGTTACCCGGTGACGACGTCTGGCGTGATCGCGGGTAGTTGTTCAGACACTATCAATAATACTCCGTGCGGGCCATTGAGGGTGCTGCGCAGATGATAGCAGTTGGCGCGCCCTGCATCCTTGTCATCGCGATCATCGCTCGTCGCTGCCCGGTGCCACGCAGGCGTTTGGTGATGGTATTCACTTCACCCGGGAGTCCGCGTCGACGGATATCGATTGGGCCGATATCGTGAGTCTTGAGCGCCTGTTTGATGCGTTTCTCGTGCCAGGGGAGGACATCGATCACCCTCCAGCACGACGCGAACGGCGTCTCGATAGCACGGTCGGAGACCAGAAATCCGATCTCCGGATCGATACGTTCGGTGCCGATACACCGCGCCAGATCCTGGACCAACCCCGCGTTGGTTACCGCCGGATTGAGATCTAGCAACCAATCTCCAGGACGAACATCACGCACCGGGACCTCATCACCTGCTGTTGGTATCAGTGATGCAGGGACGCCGACCGCGATGACGGTCGCGCGGCGCGGCGTGGTTGTCAGCGCCGGACTCCAGAGCACGGCTTCCTTGACGTCGTGACCGAGTGCGATGAGTTCCAGCTCCCACCCATCCGGCACGAGATCGTGGGGGAAACCGGGTGCTGCCTTGATGCCAACGGCGGCTGCCCGGTCCGCCAGGTCCAGCGCCCACTCCAGCGGTGGCTCGCTCTCGTAGCCGCGCATGCGACCGCGTTCGCTGCGCCGTGCCGGATCGATGAAGACTGCGTCTTCCGGCAAGATCTCAACCTCACGAACATCGCTGAGAATCGGCCGGATATCCGTAGCTCCGGTAACCGATCTTGCGTTGTACTCCGCCAACAGCAGATGGACGGGATCAATGTCCACAGCGGTCGTTGGGTTCCCGAGGGCAGCCAAGCCGATCAGATCGCCACCGATACCGCAGCAGAGATCGTGGATGTTCCCATAGTCTCGGTACCGCTCCGCGCGATAGCGCGCGATCTCCTCGCTCGTCGATTGCTCGAGTCCGGCGCGAGTGAAGCACATCCGGTCGGGATGCGCGAACTTTGCTGCCGCCCGTTGGCGGAGGTCGAGCTGTGTCAGTACCAGCGCCGCCTGTTCGCTCTCAAGTTCACTCCGCAACACCTCGCCGATCTTGAGATCGGTGAGCCCTTCCGCACGCAAGAGTGCCGCGCGCGTGAGCCAATCCTGCCCGGACGCGGAGATGAGCCATTCGTATGGTGTGAGAGGGGATGGAGGCATAGATAGTGATCTCAGCGAGAAGACGGACGCCGCATGTAGACTCGGGTCGAGCGAGCGCATGGATCATGGTATATGGCGGTTCGGTTATTGCGCTCGTGAGTTACCCGGGTTCAAAGGTTCGCAGGCAATCGTGTTTTCCGGCCAGGCCACCTACGGCGGACCCGCGGATCAACCGCGGGCGTGCGGAGAGCGGGTTAAGCGGCAACACGGGCAGGATACATCCCGCCCGTGTTGAGCATAGCGAGTTTACTCTGCGTCGTCAGCGACCTCTGCCGCAGCCTCGGCGGACTCTTCGGCAGCAGCTTCCTCGTCAGCAGGCGCCCAGGCATTCAGCACGGCACCCTTGCCCTCGGTCGCGATCTCGATGATGCGGTTCGTCAGCTTGCGCTCGAACAGGTCATTCTTCAGCACGTTGCGGAAGTAATCTCCGTTGTAGACCTCGCGCATGCGGCGAGCGCGCTCAACCGCCTCGGCATCGGCCTCGTCCGGATTCAGATCCGGACCGGCGATGGCGTCGATCTCGGTGTCGACGTCCTCATCGGTGATCTCGATATCCTCGCGCTTGGCGATCTCCTGCAGGATCATCGTGTTGCGTAGGCGGCGCTCGGCATCCGGACGAATATCGTCCTTCATCTCATCTTCGGTGCGACCGCCGAACATCAGCATCTGCTCCCAGGAGATACCCTGGCGCTGCAGATCCTCCTTGCGGTGGCTCAACTGGTGCTCGACCTCTTCCTCGATCATCGCCTCCGGCAGATCGATGGTGGTGGTCTCGGCAACCGTATCGATGATCTTGTTAAGAACTTCGTTGCGACCATCGCCGGTCTTGCCCTGGTGGATGTCCTCGCGAATTTGCTCGCGCAACTCGTCCACTGTCTCGACATCGGCGAGTTCCTTGGCGAGCTCATCGGTCAGTTCCGGCAGCTCGCGCTCCTTCACGCCCTGCAGGGTGACACTGTACTTGAGCTGCTTGCCGCGGATGTTCGGATCGGCGGACTCGTCGTCTTCCTCAAAGAAGAGCTCGAACTCACCGGTCTCTCCCGGTGTCAGGTCCTCAATACGCTCTCGCAGCTGCTCAAGGAGGTTGGTCTCACCCAGCACCCAAACGGCACCTTCGACCGGCTCCTGGAACTCTTCGTCGCCCTCATGGACGGTGTAATCGATCGTGACCTGATCGCCCGCTGTTGGCTTGCGATCCTCCACGTCCTTCCAGGTACCGCGCTGTCGCTGCAGGCGCCCGAGGACCTCCTCGACATCGTCATCAGTGACGGCCGCGTCAACGGGATCAACACGGACGGCGGTGTAATCGCCCAGCTCAACCTCCGGATAAACCGGCACAGCCACGACGAATGCGAGCGTCGGCTCGAGTTCCATGCTGGTCAACTCGGGATCGCCAACCGGGCTGATGTCCTCATCCTTGATCGCCTGCTGATAGAGCTTGTCCATCAGCTTCTCGGCGGCGTCCTGCGCGAAAACCTCGCGACCGCCATAGAAGCGCTCAACCATATGGCGCGGAGCCTTACCCTTGCGGAAGCCCGGGATCTGGACATTGCGGGCCTGACGGGAGATGGCGCTATCAACAGCTTCCTGGAACTCGGCATCGTCAGCGGTGATGGAGAGTTCCAAAATGCTGCCCGGTTTGCGTTCGGTGGTGAGTTTCACGCGTGCGCGTTCCTTCCTTATATACACATTGCCTGGTACGGAGGTACCTGCCCTCATCCAACTTCACGCAGCCGCGCTGCCTGATGGACATATTGAGCGTACCTGCGGTTGCCCCGATGACCTGGGCCGAACGGGCGCACCGTTCCCTGCAATGAAAGTCCCCCGGAACTCCCGGGAATGCACAACAAAACGACCGTTGTCACGGTCATGTCATCAGCCGCCAAGTATACCGGATAATCGTGTGCCGATGCAGCCGGAACGCGGATGATTGCGCGTATCGGTCCGGTATGACAGGATTCACGGGTGAGGATATGATGTCTTCGCACGAACAAAGCGTACGTACATATTGAACAATGGACGTACAGTCTGGTACCTTCCTTGCAGTGGGTTTGATAGCACTGACCGTACACCAGTCCGTTCGCCCCAATATCGCCTCGGAAGTGGCTGTTCTGAGGAAATCAAGGCCAGTTGTGCCGTCAGTGGCCACCAACATAGATATCTCACCACCACACGCGGGGTGTGGGTCACCAGGAGGGAATGCGGAGTGTTTACCGCAAGGAAGTCATCAACAATCGCCGCCAGAGCCCGAATGCTCGCGCTCGCCGCCACACTCACGCTCGCCTCTCTGTTGCCAGTGGTCGGATCGGTCTATGCCGATTCCGGTTCGCAGACCTCCACGGAGACGAACCAGACGGCCCTCGTCGCCGAGCAGGCCTTCGATGTCGATCCTGCCGATGGGCTGGATAACATCACCGCGATCGTGGTTGCACCCGTTAACGATGCACCGTTGCTGGCGGAGCCGAAGGTGGATGCCGAGGTCGTGGAACCGGTCGAGCATGGTACCGAGGTCCTCTTGCTCATCGATATCAAGGATACGGTGACAACCTCCGATGGCTCGCGCTTCTGGCCGGTCGATGTTGGTGGTTCCACCGGCTGGATGAACGGTCGATCACTGATGTCGCCAGAGGATTTCGCCAGCTACCAGGCCGTGTCTGACGGTACCGCTGGCACCACATCGTCATCCACCACCACGACGACAACCACCCGGGCAGCATTCGACTTCGTCGGTGAACTGATTGGCGCCCAGGCGCAGGTGGATGCCGATGGTGAGGGTCTCAAGATGCGGGCCGAGCCTTCCGCCGATGCCGAGGTTGTCATGAGCCTCTCCGAAGGCACGATTGTCGATCTTCGGATCGCGGACGTGGACACGGTCTACGATGCCGCCGGTACGCGCTGGTGGCCGGTTTCCTATGACGGTTACAACGGTTGGGTGAGCGGATTCTACCTGGTCGCGCCGGGCACATCCGGTCAGTCCACCTCCGCTACCGACACTCCGGTTCTGGACGGCGATTACACCTATATCCCTGGCGATTGGGCGGTGATTCGCACCGCCGATGAGGGTCGCACGAATCTCTACGCCGATGCCAGCACGTCCTCGGGTATCAATGGCACCGCACCGCACATGGCGCTGGTGGAAGTGATCGCCCAGGCTCCGGGTGGATGGTACGAGGTCCGGTGGGATACCGTGCAGGGCTTCGTTCCCGGCGATCTTCTCACTGCAGGCACGGCACCGCGTCGCGCCCAGACCGATGTTGATCCCGCTCCGACACCAACGCCAGCACCGGTTTCGACCGAGACGGTTGAAGCGGAGGAACCTGCCTCAGAGTCGAATGAAGCAGTGACCACGAATGGCAATGTCTCCGAGAAGGGATTCATCCTGCCGCTTGAGACATTCCGCTTCACCCAGGATTACGGTTGCAGCAATCTCGGTTTCTACTCCTACGATCCCAACTGGGGTTGCTCGGTGCACGATGGCGTCGATCTCGCCGCCGCCCAGGGGACACCGATCCTCGCCGTCGCCGATGGCACCGTGGTCGTCTCCGGTTGGTGTAACTGCGGACTCGGCTACTACGTCGAGATCGATCACGGCAACGGTGTGCATACGATCTACGGTCACCAGGTGGCGCAGCCGCCGGTTGCGGTAGGCGATGAGGTCGTTCAGGGACAGCAGATCGGGGCCGTGGGGAGTACGGGGCTGAGCACCGGTCCACACGTCCATTTCATGGTGCGAGTGGATGGCGTCTCCCAGGATCCGAAACTCTGGCTTCCACCTATCAAATCGAACTAGTAAGCGAAGGGAGGGCGAAAGAGCCCTCCCTTTCCGGTTAACCCCACTTCGGGAATGCCGGAATACGACCATGGTGGAGAGCTGATCGGATCGTCATACTGGTAGCAGGAGGAACGCGCATGCCGCGCCAGCAACCGGTGCTCGATGACTATCAGTACGATGATCCCTGGCAGGACGAGGAACTTCTGCCCCAGGATCGGCAGATTGCCCGCAATCCTGCCTTTGGATCGCTTGATGCCAGCCTGCAACAGAAGCTGGAGAATACCGATTGGCTTTGGCCACTGTTGCAGCGAATGCCCGGTGTGCGGAGCTGGCGTATCCTCAGCGATACCGTTTTCTGCCTCACCAGTTTCCCGATCGGTCTGGCCTTCTTCATCGTCGCCATCGTCGGTATGTCGGTGGGCTTCCCGCTCTCCTTCATCGGCGTCGGTATCGCGATTCTGGCCTGGACGTTCGCGCTCATGCTCTGGGGTGCCCAGATCGAGCGCAGTCGGCTTGTTGCCTTCCTCGATCTCAACATCTCCCAACACCATCCGTGGGATAGCACCAACGGCAATATCGTCAAACGTACCTGGCAGGTGATTCGTACGCCGCAGGTCTGGCGCGATTTCCTCTATATGGCGTTACTGTTCCCCATCGGTATGATCGAACTCGGTATCGTTGTGTGGCCGCTGCGATTTATCTGGGCCCCGATCTTTTACTTCATCTTCGGGGGAGAGCAGGGGGTGATCTGGGGGATCCAGGTCACGAATCCGCTGATTGCCCTGGTCGTGCTGGCAATGGGTGTGATGTTGGCGGTACCGGTCGCCGCGCTGGTGCATTTGGCCACCAGGCTTCACGGACAACTGGCGCTGATTCTCCTGGGTACCAGGGAAGAGGATGTGCTCACCGAGCGCGTCGAGGAGCTGACCGAGAGTCGCTCCGCGGTGATGCGTGCCATGCACCTCGAACGTCGCCGCATCGAACGCGATCTTCACGATGGTGCCCAGCAGCAGTTGGTCGCGTTGGCGATGGATCTCGGTCGCGCCCGGGAGAAGATGGAGTCCGATCCCGAAGGCGCGCGTGAGTTGATCGAGGAATCGCACGAGCGTGCCAAGCGGGCGATGACCGAGATGCGGGAACTCGTGCGGGGTATCCACCCGGCTGTGCTGACCGATCGCGGTCTGGATGCCGCCGTCTCCGCCGCCGCGGCGCGGTCGCCAGTCCCCGTCGATGTCGCCGTCCATCTCCACGAGCGCTTGCCGGAGGAGGTTGAAGGCACCGCCTACTTTGTGGTGGTGGAGGCACTTACCAACGTATCCAAGCATTCCGGCGCAAGTCGGGCGCGGGTGAGTATCCAGCGCGATGGTAATTGGCTTAGAATCACGGTGACAGATAACGGGCGTGGTGGCGCTGATCCCGAGCGAGGAACCGGTATGCGGGGCCTGCGGGATCGGATCTACGCGCTCGAAGGAACGTTCGCCTTCATCAGTCCACCTGGTCAGGGAACGCGTATCATCGTGGAGATTCCATGCGAGCCGTCATTGCTGAAGATTCCGTCGTCCTCCGCGAAGGACTGATTCGCCTCCTGGAAGAGCAGGGTTTCGAGATCGTTGCCGCCGTTGATAACGGCGACGATTTGATCACCGCCGTCCATCAACACAAGCCGGATATCTCCATTGTCGATGTACGCATGCCTCCGAGTTTTCGTGATGAGGGGCTCCGTGCCGCCGTTGCGCTGCGACGCGATATCGCCAACACACCCATTCTCGTATTCAGTCAGTACGTGGAGGAGCGGTATGCCGCCGAGCTGATCGAGAGCGGCACCAATGGTGTTGGCTACCTCCTCAAGGATCGCGTTGCCGATGTGCGGGATTTCATTCGCGCGGTGAAGCAGGTGGCCAATGGTGGCACTGTGCTCGATCCCGAGGTCGTCACCCAGCTGGTGACCAGGCGTCGCACCGATAACCGCCTTGATGCGCTGACACCGCGCGAGCACGAAGTGCTGGCGCTGATGGCCGAAGGCAAGACCAATGCTGCGATTGCCGATCAGATCTTCGTCAGCGAGGGGACGGTGGAGAAGCACATTCGCGGTATCTTCCAGAAGCTCGAACTCGAGGACGCCGAGACAATGCACCGCCGCGTTCTGGCGGTGCTTACCTTCCTCCGTCTCGGCGAGGAAGAGCGTCTGTAGAGCGCTGATACGAACCCATCTATACCGAGAAAATAGGCGGAGGTATCGGGGTAGGTATCGGCGACCCGGCTGCGGGAGCGCCGCAGGATGCTTCCTGTCACGACCGATGTGCCCTCGTCATTCAGAGCGCCTCTGGCGCGAAGAATCACCGTGCGAGGGCTCGCTTCGCTGCTCGGCTACGCCTCGGCCACCTTCGGTAGCCGACTGCCGTAGGCAGAATGGACAAGGTCAGCCAGCCGCAATACTTTCGGGCGAAATGCGATCAAGCCGCCTGCGGCGGTGCGCTCCGCGCGGAGACTCCACGGCGCTCCGCGCCTCTGAGTGACAGTGCCGCTTTGGTCCTTCGCGGAAGTATTATCACAACCCTTCAGATCATCAAATCACAAGGTGAAACCGTTTTCCCGGTACGGATGGATACGAACCGTACAGATCCTGAATTGCGCTCAATCGGCGCTCTCAGGCCGAATAACGGGCCTCCAGACCCTGGTTTGGCATCCCTTCACATTTTACACTTGCAAATTTGTCTCTCTCTCTCTCTAAACTTTCCTCCAATGGGGGACATCAGAGTTATGGCGATTGCGGCTACACGTAGGCGTGGCTAATGCCCAGCTGTTGTTCGTGGGGAATGGAGAGGTGATCAAGGTGCCGATGCACACGCTATCTGCAGCCAGGCGACTCGGGATAATGATCACGCTGATCGCGATGCTCGCCTTCGGTACGGTGGCGAGCTACGCCCAGGCGGAAGACTACGCCACACCAGTCGGTGACGCGCCCGTCGAGGAATCCACCGATACCTCCGTTGACGGACCAGTCGACGAAACCCCTGATACACCTGTTGAGGAACCAGTCGACGACTCCACCGATACACCCGTTGACGAAGAGCTCGAGAATTCCACCGACGACTCCACCGATGCACCCGGCGACGGAACCGACAATCCACCGGTGGAGGAACCAATCGAGAATACAGTCGCTACGCCCACCGGTGTGCCCGATGGTGAGTCCATCGGAACACCCGCTGTTGAAGCGCCGATCCCGCCCAGCATTCATTGGAGTCAGCCCAATCCCATCACCTGTCGCCTCCTGGCCGGTCATCCGGAAGCGCTCGATCTCAACGCCACCGCCACCTACCTTTGCACCGCGAATATCACCACAGAGATCACCGGCGATCCCCCGGCCGATACCGCCATCATCTGGACACTTCAGGCTACCTACAGCGGCGATGCTGTCAGCATCACCCTCCCGGATACATCCACAGCCGAGATCCTGCCGCCGGACGTCGCGCCAGACGGTATCGATGCCCGCCTGCGAGCACGGGTGCCATTCGCACAATCGGAGGTGACCTTCGATGTGCACGTCACCCGCACCACCTGCACCGTTAACGATGCGATGCTGACGCTCACCGCCGAACCAACGTTCGTGGCAGATGGCGTTAGCGTGATTCGCACCGATATCCCGACCGATACACCGTTCGTACTCACCACTTCTGCGGCAGTCAACGGACAACCCGAGATCAGCTTCGCTGGTCCGATCACGTTTGAGGCGCTCTCCGCCACCTCCACCGGTCTGGATTCCCAGGTGTCCCGGGGAACCGCCACCATCGTGGTCACGGGGAACTGGAATCCGTGTGCTGATTACACGCTCTACCTCACGGGCAGCATGCAACTTCCCGAATTCACCTCGGCCACCCTGCGGGTTGTGGCTGTTATCAATGAGTCCATTCCCGGAGGTGCCTGTGTCCTCGCCACTGGCTGTGCGCTTGCCGCACTGCCAGCGTCTGGAGATGCCGCAACTCCACTGCAGTTCACCGTGCAACTGGAGGTCGAATTCGATGGCTTCATGCTGCCCGGTGACTATGGAATGACCGTGACCGCCGGAACGGAAGCCGTTCAGGCTCAACCCTGACGGGAAGCGGTAGCAGGAAAGGAGTGGCGCGAAGGGGAGATGAACGATAGCGCTGTGGCATCACAGCAGAAACACGGCGACCTCGCCGGAAGGACGAGGCCGCGCTTGTCAGCGTCGTGGTGATTCTTGGGGAAGCAGTCACGACACCGTAGCGTGAGTATTGCAGATATCGGTAACGGTATCGCGTCCTCGCGACATAATGAGGAGATTTCTAACATGAATCTCAAGAAGACAGTTCTGTCTTTGATGGCGGCAGGCACCCTGTTGATGGGTGGTCTGAGTGCTACAGCAGCACCCGTTGATCCGACAAGTAGCGACCAGGCTGAAGGCAAGGTCAAGGTAACGCCCACAGGCGGTGAGTTCAACGCTCAATTTTGCAACGACACAACAACCATAGCACCGAATGCGGGCGATTTTGTCATAACAAGTGGAGATGTAGATTTCGGCGAGGCAGAGGTCTCTTTGGCTTCAGGAGACACCGTGACGGGACAGATTGGTATCTGCTATACGGATACCGCCTATGATCGCGGAGCTTTCAAGACCTCAATGTCTGCCGGTAACTTCACCAATGGAAGTGGTGGCACGATCGGCAAGGCCAATCTGAAGCCCTCTGGTGTGCATAACGTACTCCAAGGCCGATGGTCAAGTCAGGGAGTTCCTGTAGGTGACATTGGCGCCAACAACGGTAATAACGTCAATCCAAACGCAGGCAACAGCCCACTCCCATGGGTCGGTGGCAACTTCTCCTCCGCTTCGTTGGATGTTGGATTCGGCTACAAAGGCGATGGCACTGCGGGCGTGCATACCGTGTTGAACATGTGGATTCCGGGATCTATGGCACTTATCGATCTCGAGCTTAACGTTCCAGCTGGAACACCAGGTGGTGATTACACGAACGAGTTCACGCTGACGGTCGCACCAGTTGGTCCGTAAGGAACGGAGCATGAGCCTATCCTCTGCCGGATAGAGTTTTAGCGTCTGGAAAACAGGAGCGAGTAACGTTGAGGCAGTCGTCGGGCAGTAAACTCGATGACTGCCCGATGCTCCAGTGGCTCATGCGCGGCGTATGAGGAGATTACATATGGATATCAGGAGAACGGTGGCGTCGTTCTGGACTGTCGCAATCCTGTTAACGCTGGGATTCAGTGGTGCTGTCGCCGCTCCAGTCGATCCAACAAGCAGCGATACATCAAACGGCAAAGTGACCATTCTCTCGGGTGGCACCTTCAATGCCGAGTTCTGTGGGCAGACATCCCCTTCGGGCGATGGTCAAGACTTTGTCTTTGATAGCAAGGATATCGAGTTCTCTGATGCGACGGTGTCGCTCTCACAGGGCTATACCTCCGAGGGCGTAATGGTCATATGCTACACAGACACGGCACTCGAGCGTGGCGCTTTTACAACGTCCATGTCGGCATCCAACTTTACCAATGACGATGGTGCTGTGATTAGTAGTACCAATCTTCATCCTGTCGGACTCGTTGGCCCTATTCAAGGCCGAACGTCGACTGCTGTCCCAACCGTGGGGGATATTCACGCGTGGGATGGCGTGAGTATTAGCACTACGCATCCTGGTGACTTTGTCGTCTGGCAAGGGGGGGATCTATCGATCTCTCAGCAAGTTGGATACGGTCTTGAAGGCGATGGTACTGCTGCTGTCCTTGGCGGCTTGTTCCTACCTGGAGCGTTTGCGCCGATTTTCCTGGAATTGGATATCCCCGCCGGTACACCGGGTGGTACGTATACCACGGAGTTCACGCTAACCGTTGCGCCCGTTGGTCCGTAGCCAAAACCTCGGTTGAGCAGAATCGTTAACAGGATTCAGAGTTAATCTGGACGCAGTCGCCGATTTCTCGCTAGATCGGCGATTGCCATCCAGGCAAGCGCTCAGGGGTCGACATGACGCACAACATGGAAAGTCTGGAAGTATGGTGAAACGAAGATCAACATGGCCAGGTGTTCTGGGGCTGGTAACTCTAGCCTTCGCACTCGCCATGGTTTCTACACCAGTCCTACAAGCGCAGGAAGCAACTCCTGCGGCGTTCAGCACCGAGCGCGCCATTACGTTCTACCCAACGGAGACCGGATTCGGTACCTTCATTGAGCTTCACCTTAGTCCGGGTGAAACAGGTCACATGAGCCTCACGGTCGGCAATACCGGTCACGTCGAGCAGACGGTCCGTGTCTATGCGGTACCTGCTGGTACCGCTGTGAATGGCGGATTCCAGGCACTGGAGCACGGAGCCGAGCCCGACTATCAAACATCATGGATAGATTACGAGGAGTCCGATTACAAGCTGGTCCCAGAAGAAGGTCGGGTGCTAAAAATCGACGTCCATGTTCCCGATGATGCCCTCCCAGGGGAATACGTCACAGCTATGGCCGCTGAACATGCCGATGCGTACGATATAGAGGGCTCAGATCTCATAAAGCAGCGCGTTCGATGGGCGGTCCCGATTCTCATCGTTATTCCTGGCGAGGCCCAACCTGCGTTTACTCTCCCTGACGCGTCCCTTGAGGATCGGGAAGGGTTACTTATTGCCAGCGTTAGTCTTGAGAACACTGGGAATGTCATCGTTCGCCCGAAGGGTGAGGTTCGACTCCTTTCTCCCGATGGCACGGTGCTTGGGGTATCTAGCCTGGAGCTGCTATCGTTTTATCCGGGTACGTCCTCGAGCTTCCTTGCGGCCTGGAAGAATGTTCCGCAATCTGAGACGTTCACGTTGCAGGTTGTGCTGGCGAATGAAGACGGTTCGGTGACTGTCCAGGAGACATTCCCCGATCTTGTTCCCACCTTGCCTCAGATGGAGACAGCCCAATCCACAGGGGTGACATTGGGGTTTCCCTCCGCAGAACTTACGCCTCTCACCGACGACAATCCACCATCCATGCTTCAACTGCATGCAAATATCGCTAACAATGGTGAACCGATCGAGAACGCGCGGGTCTCGATCGTCACCTATCAGGATGGCGTGGAAGTCGATCGCTATCCGGTGATGCAGGCGGTTACCATCCCGCAGGGGACAACACCGGTACAGGCACGCTACGCGCTGCCCGGTGGCTTCACCAGCGGCACCTATACCTTTGACGTCACGATCGAACTCGGCGATATGGGCACCCAAACCATCCTCGTCACCCACAAACTCGAGTTCGAGGTGACGGTGCCATAGCCTATCGCCACCATCGCTGATGATCGAGACGCCACCTACCTCCCGAGGTGGTGTTGGCGTTTCCCACCATATCCATCGCGGAAAACGGTATCCTAGCTGCATGAGCAGATCCATGGATGATCACCTGATCAGTCAATCTGGTATGAACGAGTTGCTACGATCGGAACCGACCGCGACGCCGGAACGACGCCACATTGCCCGCACCTTCCCCGATCTGTTGGTCAAACTGCGGGAGGAGCGCGGGCTTTCCAAGGCCGAACTCGCCAAGAAGGCCGGTCTCGATCCCAGCTCGATCACGCGTTTCGAGGCTGCTCAGCGCGCGCCCGAGCGCCTGAGTATCATCCAGATCGCCGATGCCATGGTCCTCCCGGCAATGGATCGTGATCGCTTGTTGGCCTCAGCTGGCTTTCGTTCCGAGATCTGGGATGATCCCGCCATGGTCGATCTCGTTATGCTCCTGAATGACGATGAGGTATCCGCCCAGGCCAAGGCCGAGGTCCGCAGCGTCCTCCGCATGGCCACCGCCTTCCTGCGTTTGCAGCGCATGAACGCAAGCGGATAGATGCAGATGCTCCTGGGGGCACAACGCCTGGCCCTCGTGATCGTCACCGCACTTGCGTTGACGATGGCACCGGTGAGCGCCGTCCAGGAGACCTCATCCGATCTGCCGATCGTTGAGTTGGACGTGCTGGAAGGGTTCCTCTGGAGTAGCACCGAGCTCGCCCTCGCGCCCGGCCAGGTCATCCTGATCACGAATCGCGATGTCGCCCGCCATACCTTCACCATCGATATCTGGGGCGTCGATCTCAGTTTGTCGACGCTGAAACCCGTTGTCTTCACGATTCCGGAGACGGCTGAGGTCGGTACCAGCGTCGAGTATTACAGCTCGATACCCGGCGATCGCGAGGGTGGACTGGTGGGAACGATCTCGATTGTCAGTCCGGAGGTTGTTCTCACCGGCATCCTCATCAGCACCGGTCTGCGCTTGCCGGAACCCGCACCGCGGGTGCGGATCGAAGCGCGCGATGACTTCACCTTCCAGCCAGCGATCGTCAGCGTTGCCGCTGGCACACTGGTTGAGGTGGTTAATACGGGTGTGATCTCGCATCACTTCGTCGTCGATGCCTGGAATGTGAATCAGACGATCGCACCGGGGGGGATGGTGCTGGTGCGCGTGCCCGCCGATGTCGAACCGGGCACGGTGATCGATTTCTATTGCTCTGTACCGGGGCACGAGCAGCAGGGCATGGTGGGTGTATTGCGTATCGCCCAGTCAAGTCGCCCTATCGCCGACGTGGTGCAGACCCGCGATGGTCGGGTGGAACCGCGAATCGATATGCGCTCGTTCTTGCCCGGCGAGTCGGCACTTGGATCCGGCTGGACGCGACTACGGAGTGGCTCGTCGGAATCCGTACTCGGTCATGGCGACTACAGCGCCGATGTCTTTCCCTATTCCGGTCTTGGTGCCGTCTATGTCGGACCGGATGGTGCTCGTGTCAGTCTGGTAGTCCTGCCGATTCGCACCGATAGCGTCCCCAACAACCAGGTCAGTAGCGCCGTGCAAACCGTGCAGAGCAGCCTGGCGACCGGTTGGTCGGTGGATCGCATCGCTTCCGCAGCCTGGCGCAGCGTTTCGCCGCCGGAAGGATGCACCGTGGCTGAACGCGTGAGTGGAGTTGTGCCCACGGTCACACTCCCTGGTGGGGTCACCAGCTGTCAGTTGACGGGTGTTGGTGTGGTGATTGTCGTCTCCGTCGAAGGTGAGTACGATGGATTATCCGGTGTGAACGCCTCGGACCATCTGGTGGAGAAGATCGTCACCGGCGAGTTCGACGGAGGAGAGTAGGGGGCATCCGTCGTAGACCCGTACCGAGCGGGCGCCCTATCATCGTCATCCATCGTAGACCGTCACATGTAGACCCGGACCGACCGGTCGCAATACGGGACTAATCTGGGGACTGCAGCATTGCGACCGGGAGTTGTCCGGGTTCTGGCATCGATTGTCAACTATGTGAGGAATGGAACAATCATGAAACCGTATTGGGAAGGGAACCTCGTGCGACTCCGGGCCACCGAGCCCGGCGATGGCGAGCACTTCTACCAGTTGAATCTGGAACGCGATGTCGATCGGAGCCTGGATTTCGTCTATCCGCCATCCAGCCGTGCGAGCCAGTTGGCGTGGACGGAGAAGACCGCCTCCGAGGGGGGATTTCGTAACAGCAACGAGTTCCTTTTTCAGATCGAAGCGTTGGATTCTGGCGAGCACGTCGGTTCGATCGATACACATCATTGCAATCCCCGTCAGGGTACATTCGAGTACGGCCTGAGCGTGCGGGAGCAGTATCGTGGTCGTGGATATGCCAGCGAGGCGATCCTGTTGGTATTGCGCTACTACTTCTTCGAGTTGCGCTATCAGAAGGCGGAACCGGGTGTGTTTGCGTTCAATGATGCCAGCATCAAGCTGCATGAGAAACTCGGATTCGTGCTCGAGGGACGTAAGCGACGCCATGGATACAGTCACGGTCAGTTTCACGACATGTTGCTCTTCGGTATGACCGACGACGAGTTCCGGGAGTTGCATCCGGAGTACGTGGATTTCGAGTAGGGCGGGGTTGTTCGAATCGCGCCGGGGTCGAACAACCCGCAACCATCGGTAGTGGAGGGCTTCGTGCCCTCCCCGAGAGGATTCTTGCTTGCCATCAGCTTTCCGCAGGGGGACACGAGGGTCCCCACTACCGATCGTCCGGCGATTACGAGGCCACTACCAGTCGGGAACGGCGAACTGCCCTAATTCCCGATTGACGTGTTCCCCAATCCGTGGTGCAGTATCCCTAGCCGCGCAGTGCTGCGTGGATGGGTTTTTCTAGCAAAGGCAAGGTTGCCGTGACGGTTAAGATCGCGATTTCCTCGTATTCCTTCAGTGGCTTTAAGGGTGATGGCCATACCAAATACGATTTCACCGATGTGCCCGATGTCTTCCAGATGATCGACCACTGCGTCGAGTGGGGGCTGGATGGTATCGAGTTCCTGAACGAGCATTTGACGCTCAGTGGCGTCACTACACCGGAGAAACTGGCAGAGCTGGCGCAGTATGCCGCGATCCGCGGTATCCGCATTGTGACCTTGGCGGCCAGCAACAACGCCCTTCAACCGAGTCCGCAGGATCGCGCCGATGATCTGGCCCAGTTGATCGAGCATATCGATTGGGCGAACATCCTCGGTGCCCCGTTTGTGCGTGTGCTCGGTGGTCGCTGGGGCACCATCACCGACTTTGCGGAACTCACCGCCAACAAGGGCGGTGAACCACCGATCGAGGGCTACACCCACGAGGACGGACTCGGTTGGACGGTTTCCAGCCTGCGCTATGCCGCCGGTTACGCTGGCCGCAAGGGCATCACACTCGTTTTGGAGAACCATTGGGGTCCAACTGGTACGGCGGCTGGCGCGAAGGAGATTCATGATGCGGTGAACTCGCCGTATCTGAAGTTCGTGCTGGATACCGGTAACTTCTTCCATCTCGAGGATCAATACGCGGAGATGGAGGTCTTCACGGAGGATCTCGCCATGGTGCACGCCAAGATGTATCTTGGCGGCAGCCGTGTCGGTGTGCCCGGATTGGACTACGCCCGCATCCGCCAGGTACTGGATAAGGCGAGCTATACCGGCTATGTCTCCATCGAATTCGAGGGCTTCGCCACACCTCTGGATGGCATTCTCGACGGAATCGAGACGGCGCGTACGTACCTCTAGCACGATAAACATCTATTGGGAATCGGCAGCGGGAATCCTGTAACAAGGATTCCCGCTTTTTGATGTGTACGTTCGTTTGTGTATCCGGTGTGCGGGGTTCACAATAGTGTGGTGCAGGTAACTTCTTGCTTTTCTCGATGACTCTGGGGAGGGCCTTCGAATGCAACAGATCGATGTTGCGGCGGTACAGGATTACTTCCGCAATCTCTTCTCGTGGCGTGAACGTCGCGCTGGCGGCATTATCATGCCGAACGAGCGTTTGCCATGGGGCGATACAACCGTTATGGGACTCCAGCATGTGCTGGCCATGTTCGGTTCAACGGTACTCGCGCCGATCCTGATGGGCTTTGATGCCAATACCGCCATCTTCTTCAGCGGTATCGGCACCTTGCTCTTCTTCATCATCACTGGCGGTCAGATTCCGAGCTATCTCGGTTCCAGCTTCGCGTTCATCGGTCCGGTACTCACCGTCACCGCAGTTGCTGGTGGATTCGGTCAGGATCCGGCCAGGATTCCGTACGCGCTCGGCGGCATCATCATCTGTGGTCTCATCTACACATTGATCGGTGCGGCCGTCACCTTCTTTGGCTCGGATTGGATCGATGCCCTCATGCCCCCGATCGTTACCGGTGGTGTGGTCGCGATTATCGGTCTTAACCTGGCCCAGGCTGGTGCCAAGCCGCTGGCCGAAAGCAATATGCCGCTGGCGATCATCACCATCCTCTCGATCTTCACGATTGCGATCCTGGGTAAAGGTCTCCTTGGTCGTTTGCCGATCCTCCTGGGTACGCTTGTTGGCTGGTTGGTCGCGCTCGTGGCTGGCGGAACCACGGCAGCCGGTCGCGATGTCCTCGGTATCCACTTCCAGGGTGTTGATCTGGCCGCCGTTCGCGAGGCCGCCGTTATCGGATTCCCCAACTTCACGGGACCGAAGTTCGAGGGCAGTGCCATTGGTCTCATCGCGCCGGTGGCGGTGATTCTCGTGGCCGAGAATACGGGTCATATCAAGGCCGTGTCCGAGATGACCGGTCGTAATCTGATGCCGTTCCTCGGTCGAGGTTTCATCGGTGATGGCGTCGCCACCATGGTTGCCGGCTTCGGTGGCGGTACGGGTGTCACCACCTATGCCGAGAATATCGGCGTGATGGCGGTCACGAAGGTCTTCTCCACCGCGATCTTCGTCATCGCGGCCTGTGTCGCCATCCTGCTCGGCTTCTCGCCGATGTTTGGCGCACTGGTGATGTCGATTCCTGCTGGCGTGCTCGGTGGTGTGGCGGTTGTCCTCTTCGGTCTCATTGCCGCCGCTGGTATTCGTATCTGGATTGATAATCGTGTCGACTTCTCGAAGGGGATCAACCTCTTCCTGGCGTCCGTGACACTGTTGGTTGGTACCGCCGACCTCACGATGCACATCGGCGATTTCGCATTGAATGGTATCGCTCTTGGTACCTTCGGCTCGATCATCCTTTATCAGATCTTCGGTCGACTCCCCGGTGCGACGGACGACGATCCGGGTGCGACACCTGCCAGTGCTGGTGATCGTGGGCCTCGACCGCGTCCGCAGGGCAGGGGACAGGGTCAACGCCGACCACGACCTGAGGAAGCACCTCGTCAGCAGCAGCAACAGCGTCCCGCTCGACGCCCCGCGCCGCCGCCCGATGATGAGTTCGAGGAGATCGCTGAGGAGTATGCTGAACCGCGCCCTGCTCCACGACCACAGCGTCAACAACCGCGGCCCGCGCCGCAGGGTCAGCAGCAGGCTCAGCCGCGTCGTCGACCCCAGCCCGCGGTGGAAGCGGACGAGTCCTACGAGGCTCCGATGCCGCCGCCACCCGCGATGCCACAGCCACCAACAATTCGTCGCTCGGGACCACAGGAACCGGAATATGATGATTGGGATGACGATATCGGCTTCGATCCGAATCGTCGGCCATAGGAGTAACAGGAGGGCAGCTCATGAGCTGCCCTCCTGTCTGTCTGTTTACATCCGTATGCGGGATCGGAAATCTGACCTGCCTCGTACCCCGGGAATCGCCACGCTGAACAGCGATCCCGCCAGCGGACCATCATCGCCATCGCGATTCAAGCCGCCTGCTGTGGTGACATAGGCGATATCGTAATCTGGTCCGCCGAAGTTGATTGAACTGACTTTCTTCACCGGGAAGGGTATGCGCTCCAACGATTCGCCGGTGGAGGAGTAGTGAAGCAGACACGACCCGTCCCACACCGCCAACCAGATATCGCCATTCACATCCACGGTCATACCGTCCGGTACGGCCACATCGCTCTCCAGATTGAACAGCACCGATCGATTGCTGACTGCACCGGTCTGCTGATCGTAGTTGGCGCGGAAGACGCAACGACGATGCGAATCCGAGTGGTAGAAGGTGGTCAGATCGGGACTGAAACCCATGCCGTTGCCGAGTCCCAGATCATCCCAGATAAGCTCGAGCGTGTCATCCGTGTGGAGTCGATAGAGATGCGCTGGTCCGGACTGGAGCGGCATCGTGCCACAGTAAACCGAACCCGTTGGATCGGCGATGACATCGTTGAACCGACTTCCGGCGACGGCGGGGATCCTCTTGACGATGGCTTCCACCTTCCCGTCCCTGAGCACGAGAATCTCTCCTTCGGCACAGAAAAGCACCAGCGACCCATCTTCCTGTAACACATGACCGCCGATAGCACTGTCATGCCGGTAGATCACCTTGTTGCCACCGGTGGCCGGGTCGTACCGGTACACCGTTCCCGCCGGGATATCGTTCCAGGTCAGCGTCTGCGTGTGATCGTCCCACAATGGCCCCTCGCCCGTGTCGCAGGGGAGATCGACGAGCAACTCTGGCTTTGTATCGATAATGGGGAGCGTGTTCATGATATCTGCCTCGTATTGTGCGATACGTCCAAATTGCCATACCCGCATCTTTCGTGATGCTTACCACCAGGATGGTAATTGTGCATCTTGAACATTTGGGCCACCGATTTTTGTGGTGCACTGCCGTTTCACCGCACCACCCGATTGGCCAAACTGTACACCAGCAACGCGAAGAGCGCTGTGTTGTAGATAAAAGGGGAGTGGTATGGAGATCAATGCAGGCGATACAGCATTCGTGCTGATGGCAGCAGCGCTGGTCATGATCATGACGCCAGCGTTGGGCTTCTTCTATGGCGGTTTGGTGAGTCGCAAGAACGTGCTGAGTACATTGATGCACTCGTTCTTCACCTTCTGTCTCGTTAGTGTGGTCTGGGTGCTATGGGGATACACATTCGCCTTTGGCGACGATCGCGGTGGCATCATCGGCGGTCTCGAGCACTTCGGTCTCCGCGGTATCGGCCAGGAACCCGGTCCTTTCGCGGACAACATTCCTGGGTTGGCGTTCGTCGCCTTCCAGATGATGTTTGCCTGTATCACACCGGCACTCATCACCGGTGCGTTTGCGGAGCGCAAGAGCTTCAAGGCGTAACTGGTCTTCACACTGGCCTGGGTCACCTTCGTGTACGCACCGCTGTGCCACTGGGTGTGGGGCGGTGGCTGGATCGGTGAGATGGGTGCGCTCGATTTCGCTGGCGGTACCGTTATTCACATTTCCTCCGGTGTGGCGGCTGTTGTGGCCGCACGGATGTTGGGTCAGCGCAAGGACTTCGGTAAGCCGGAGACCGATCCGCACGATCTGACGATGACGGTTCTCGGTGCCAGCCTGCTCTGGTTCGGTTGGTTCGGATTCAATGCTGGCTCCGCGTTGGCAGCGGATGGTCTGGCTGCCCATGCGTTCGTTGTTACCAACGTTGCCGCCGCAATGGGCGCGATCTCCTGGATGGGTGTCAGCTGGTGGCGACAGGGTCACCCGAGCGTTCTTGGGGCCGCTTGTGGTGCCGTTGCCGGTCTGGTTGGTATCACGCCTGCCGCTGGCTTCGTGACACCAATGGCGGCGATCATCATCGGTCTTGGTGCTGGTGTCTTCTGCTTCTTCGCGGTCGATCTGCTCAAGCATGTGATCAAGCTGGATGATGCTCTCGATGTCTTCGCGGTGCATGGTGTCGGTGGTATCTGGGGCGCGCTGGCGACTGGTCTCTTTGCGACGACTGCTGTCAACGCCGGTGCTGCCGATGGCTTGTTCAATGGCAACGCGGAGCAGCTGTGGATTCAGTTCGTCGCCGTCGTGGCAGCAATTGCCTTCGCTGGTACGGTGACGTTCGTCATCCTCAAGGTGATCGATATGACGATTGGTCTGCGGGTGCAGGAGGAAGAGGAAGTCCTCGGTCTCGATACCACCCAGCATGGCGAACTGGCGTATCGACTGTAGATCGAAGTCAGAAACAGCGGGTCGGTTATCCGGCCCGCTGTTTGCGTGTGTGGCAATCATCGGTAGTTGGGGCCTTTATGGCCCCCTCGAGAGGATCGTTGCCGGAGACCAATCTCCCCCGGCGACCACAAGGGTCGCAACTACCGATAGGTTCCGTTCTACCGATGATGTTCGCTAATTACCCCATCCGGATCAATGGTGACGGCGACGTCCGTCATATGGATGAACAAGCCGTGCTCGACCACACCGGTAATCGCTTTCAGGTCGCGGGCGAGCTGAATCGGATCGAGTGGTTCGCTCGGCCAGGTGCAATCGACGATGCAATGCTGCCCATCGGTCACATACGGCTTGTCCCCATCCATGCGTAGGACAGGTTCGAGACCCAACTCGCGGATCGCTTCGGTGGTGTGTGTCCACCCGATGGGGATGATCTCAACCGGCAGCGGCATGCGCACACCCAGGTGATTCACAAGCTTGTCGCTGGCTGCAATGATCACATAGTGATTCGCGCGCAGCGCCACCAATTTCTCGAAGAGCAAGGCTCCACCACGACCCTTGACCAGGTTGAGCTCCGGATCGATCTCATCGGCACCGTCGATGCACATGTCAAGACGATCGATGTCAGCGAGATCCACCACCGGGATACCGTAGGACTCGGCTTGCTGCTGCGTATAGATACTGGTGGCCACA
>JAMLHR010000015.1 GCA_023957015.1 Thermomicrobiales bacterium
CAGGTGCCGGTGAAGACGCGCCAAAATCGACCGTCAGCGAGGATATCCCAGCTGAGACCGACATGACTCATGAGATTCGCATGTTGTTCGGGTGTATTACCGAGCGTGAGTACACCGATCGTTAGGATTACGATCTGCACCGATACACTGAAGCGGAATCGCCACAGCCAGCTCATTACTATCGTCGTTGTCTTAACGGATTGATGGAACGGATGCGTCCAATCCATAGGGACGAAGGTCGATTGATTTCTGCAAGATTGGTGAGTGCCAGCGCCACTCGTGGAATCACCGCCAGACTCGGTACAACCAGATAACGCGGCTGCCATTGTGGTCGGAACTTGTCTTTGTAGTCGAACAGCGACTCACTGGCGAAATACTGTCCCATCGGCTTCGCCAACCTCTGCACGCCGCGATCAAGCAGATCGTCGTCTGGTTTGGATTCCGTTGCCACGAAGGGCACCATCCCCAGCGATACGGTTGTGTGATTGGTACTTTTGGCGTAGTCGATAAGCGCAATCATCAGGAGATCCATCGCGCCATTGGGTGCATCCGCCCGGTGGCGCATCAGATCGAAGGTGACCTCGCCGGGAGCACCATCTGGAATGAGGTTGATGAATGCCTGTGCAGCACCATCTGTATCTTCCAGGACAAACACAGGTCCTTCCTGCATGTAGCCATCACTGTATTGACCCAGGGTAAATGTGCGTTCGCGTCTGCCTTCGAGCGTGAGCCAATCGTCGGAGATGTTCTCCAGTTGATATAGAAGTTCGGGTTGATGAGGTGGATCGTACTGACGCACGATCAGCCCCGTTCGCTCGCCGCGATTGGCTGATCCGCGCAGTTTCTTCATATCGCCGCCGGCTAACGTGAAGGTACTGACATCGACCACGGCCTCCTGTCCAACTCTGACGGAGGCAAAGCCGAGTCGATGGTAGGTGTCGATATCGGTTTCAGACACCTGGTGAAACGCGGGGATCAGGTTGTGCTGGCGACAGTAATCCCTGTATTGGACGATAGCATCCTTCTGCTCCCGTGTGGTCGCCGATGGACTCCCCAGAGCCAGGGCGACACCATCGCTGACCCCATAACTCACCACCGCATCGGTATCGTGCGGAAAGAACTGGAACTTGTCTGGCCAATACTTGAACCGATCCAGTGACGAGTTGCCCACGCGCTCGATAGTCGCTTGCGCGCGCTCGGTGTCCGATGCAGTTGGATGGAGTCGCCACACCAGCGGACGTAGAATCACCACCACAGAGACGATGAGTGTCATCAGCATGAGCAGATGGAACGAGTGCAGTGTCCAGATGCCAATGCGGGAGCGTGGATTCAGCCCACCGTGATCCAGCCAGAACATCACATCGGTGGCGGTGCGGAAAGATCGTTTGAAGGAGAACTCTTGCCCAAACACCCGGCGATCGGCCACCCACAGACTCACCACCGTATAGCCCCAGGTCACGAGCAGAGATGCGGTTAGTAGTTGGAGACCGCTCCTGATCGAAGGCTGATCTGGCTTCACCTGGAATCGACCACGATAGATCAGCAGAATTGCTACGGTCGTTCCCGAGATCAACATACCTGCCTGATCGTGGCGGGATAGCAGGTGATTGGCGGTGAGGACGATCGAGAGCCCAAGTGTCACCCACCAGGCGGCGCGCTCTCCTTTCAGCAAGCGTATTGAGAGAAGTAACAAGAAGAATCCGCCGACGAGCGATACGGTTCGTGTTAGTACTTCGGGTTGGGCCATGAAGAGCGGTGATGCAGCGCGGCGACCATGGAGTCCATATACTTCGGCGCGTAATGCAGGGAGTGGCAAGGCGCTGACGAGCAGGAGTATCCCATTGAATCCGGCCCAGAGCGCGGGCACCAGCGATGGCATACGACGGATGCGAGCGTGACTCCGGAACTGAACGGCTGCCCCGATTGCGACTGGCAGCCAGGTATCGACCACGCGATAGAGCAGTGTTGCCGCCAACGCCTGCTCCAGCGGCACGCCCATTTGTTGCATCGTGACCGTCATCGAGGCTTCCACGAAGCCTACCCCCTGAAAAACCGGTGCCGCTAACAGCATCAGTGTGCCGATGACATAGGCGGACATTGCCACCATGATCGAGCTTGATGCACCGACAGCGTGCAGCGCGATCCAGACACCTGCCGCACCGGCCAGATCCGCACCCAGGCTGATTGAGAACGCTGGCAAGATATCTGTTGGTCGGATCATGATCTGTTGCATCTGGTCGCGGAAATTGTTGATAGCCTCGGGAAGGCGGCGTTCCAGCCAGTTCGGTAACCTGCCGCCACGCAGGAGCACGACTACGATGCCAATGATCGCCACCAGACTGATGATGACCACAGTTAGCCCGATCCAGGCAACAGTGAGTGACTCTTGCGATTGCGCGAACCAGATGAGGGTAGGTATCACCACAACCAGGAACGAGAGGTGCCCGACGATGGAGTAGAGCAATGTCGCCAGGCCTGCCGATGCTGGCGTGACGCCGAAGCGACCGAATCGCTGCACGAGTACCATCCAGGAGGCGATACCTCCCATTGGCATCATCGTGGCCACCATCTCGCGTTCGGCGCGGGTGAGAAATGCTTCCGGGTAAGAGACGTTGCTGCCGGTGATTTTAACAACCGTTGCCAGCGTCCAGGCGAGAAGCGCATGCAACGCCATTGCGGCGATCAGAAGACTGAGTAACCAGAGCCGTGTGATGGTGCGAAGCAGATGGAGCGCATCTGCCAGCTCATCTCGTCGCCACAATACGAACCAGACAAGCACGACCACCACCAGCATACGCCAAAGCATGTGCAAAGTGGTGGATGGTTTTGTTGCGGTGGTAGGCGACGGTTGGTGTTCCACCTACTATCTGGCCTTCGGCCAGTTCTGACTGGTTCTAGAAGCCATGATGTCTCGTCGTGGCGGACCACCCGGATGAAGCGAAAGCCAACGAGATCAGCGATCGCTTCTGAATCGTACTCGGATGAGTCAAGAGACCAGGAATTCACCCGAAGCCAAGAGGCGATCAATCACGTTGTTGACACTCATCATGGGTGGAGCTCGTGCTTAGGCAAATCTGGTCAGGATCTCATCCGTGCTCATCACAGTCGCGAACTCGCTGGCGATGTTGGCCACGCTCATCGCGTGCACCTGCTCGGCACTATAGTTGGTGCCATCGGGTCCAACCAGATTGTGGGCAGCGCAGGCGTCGTACGCCAGGTACGTATCGAATCCGAAGTTGCCGCTCATCCGCGTCGTGGTCTCCACGCAATGGTTCGTCGTCAGGCCACAGATCACGACCTGATCGGCATCATTGTCCCGTAGCCATGGCTCCAGATCGGTTCCGATGAAGCCACTATTCACCCGCTTGGTCATCACCGGCTCACCCTCAATCGGAGCAACCTCCGCCTTGTGTGGCACACCGGGTTTGCCCGGAAAGAGAGGCGATTCCGGATTGGTGGAGAGATGCTGGATGTGAACGATAGGTTGACGGGCGATGCGCCAATGCATGAGCAGCCGGGCGGCATTCGCCTCCGCATCGGGATTGTTGCGCACGCCGTACCAGGGATCATCGAGACCCCGCTGGATATCGACAAGTATTAGTGCAACTGCCATTCCTACTGCACCCTGCCGCGGGCCGCGACCTGCCAGTAATCGACAACCTCGCCGTCGCGGACAACTGCCATGCGATCCATCAGGTTGATCGTCGGGCAGATGTGGTTCGGGATCACCTCAACCGTGTCGCCGATCTCGAAACCCTCCTCACCCTCTGGCAACACGCAGGCGCCATGCTCCTCGCTGAGACGATCGATGATCACATCCGGGTGGCCGACGATATAGCCGTAGCCCTTGTGCCCCGCATTCGGATCCAGCGCGAGTGTCTTGGAGCCAGCATCCAACACGCAGCGATCGGCTGCCGCGCGGCTAACCACCGTCGCGACGAAGCGGGCGGCACAGTCCTCGACACCCCACTGATCGCCGAAGCGGAAGAGCGAACTATCGTTGAACACATAGGTTCCGGGGCGCATCTCGGTGACGCCTGCCACGGTCGGTGTCATCCGGGCCGCCGGTGTTGAACCGACACTGACGGTCGGGAGATTGATACTGTGGCTGCGAATCATCTCCGCGGTCTGTACCATCTTCTCGCCAGCGGCGATCGCTTGTTTGCTGATCTCATCCGGATCAAATGCCGCCACATGTCCTTCGTGAGTCATGATGCCGGCCAGTCGCAGGTTCGGATGGCGGTCGATATCCTGCGCGAAGCGCACAGCCTCATCGCCCCACATCACACCGGATCGATTCTGACCGGTGTTGATCTCGAGATAGATATCGATCACCCGCTCGTGGCGCGTCATTGCCTGCGCGATCATCTCGATTGCGGTGGCGCTATCAACGGCCACGGCAATCCGCGCCTTCTCCATGAGCTTGACGATGCGTTCGTACTTTTTTGCGCCCACAATCGGATAGGCGAGGAGGACATCATCGATATCGCCCTCGTTCACCATCACTTCGGCTTCGCCGACCTTGGCACAGGTGATACCAACCGCGCCTGCTGCCATCTGGAGCCGCGCGATCTCGATGCTCTTATGGGTTTTTATGTGCGGTCGCAACTGCACATTGATACTCTTGGCGAACGCCGCCATCTCGGCGATGTTCCGGTGCAGGATCTCTTCGGAGACGATGAGTTGCGGGGTATCTACGGACGACGGATCGCGCAGAATGCGCTCGGCAGAGACGGTCATGGCAAGAGCCTTTGGTGTCAGTAGAGAGAGAGCGATTGCGCCCTCTATCTCGGAGATCAGTAATGATGCCGAATTATAGGTCCGATCTGTCGTTCTGGGTATTGAGGATCAGATGCTCGATTCTATCGGTACGCTCGTGTAGCTGATCCAGAATCACGCGGTATTCCTTCATCGTCTCCAGTAGCGTCACGATCTGTTCCTTCATTAACTCGTCCAGCTTGGCCTGAATCTCATCGACCTCTTTGGCCGCCATCCGGTTAACCTCGAAGTCGAGCTCGCTGGCGATGCGATCGCGGGATGCCTGTCGGTTCTGGCTCATCATGATGATCGGTGCCGTGAACGCCGCCTGAAAACTGAGCATCAGATTCAGGAGGATAAATGGGTAGGGATCCCAGCGGAAGATCCAGCCAAGGCTGTTGATGATCAGCCAGACAACGAGGAAGCTCGATTGCGCAATAATGAACTTCCAACTGCCCAAAGTCTCGGTAATCGTATCGGCCAGATGTTGTCCGGAGGTCATCCCCTCATGTTCGACCTGAGCGACGCTACGATGCGCGCCTTCGGGGTGACCGGTTACCAGGCCTCGGATGCGCTCAATCTCGCGGATTCGGCGCTGCTGCCTGGGATGACCTTCAGACATGAAATGGCCTCGATTCGGCTAGATTCGCGATGTTCGCGGCCATTTGGCACCGGAGGTGTCGATCCAGCGACCCTGTTCGCGGCTGCGGATAACACCATCGATGATCTCTTGCACCTTTTCACCATCGGCAAAGGACGGAGCGAAGCGGGTGAGATCGCCTTCGCGGATGGCCGAGATCCAGTCGCGCATCAGCAGGATAGTGGGGCGCGTGAGGGGATGACTGAACTCCGGTAGTTTGGGATTGAGACGATCCGGAATTGCCAGCTCGCGCAGATGGACGTCGCGTTTGCGTGCACCGAAAAGCTCGGAGTCCGCCTCGACGATGAGCATGCCGTCTGAACCGGTGATAGTGGTGCTATCGCCTGCATCGACCGGTGCCGTGGAGGAGAAGTGAACGGTACCGATGGCACCGTTTCGGAACTGGAGGATGAACGCGAAGTTGTCATCGGCATCAACGGTTGCGGTCAACGTGCTATCGGGCATACGTCGTTTATTGACCATCGTTCCCATCGTGCCCGAGACCGCATCGATCTCTCCCAGCCACCAGCGCATGGTGTCCACATAGTGACTGCCGATCGCACGCAGCATGCCGCCAGCCTTGTCTTCCTCCATCAGCCAGTTGAAGCGTGTCTCTTCCGGATCGGCGAGCTCGCTGTTGAACACGATCATATTGATGGCGTGTGGCGTGCCGATATAACCCTCATCGATCAACTCTTTCACGCGGCGGCGGATCGGCAGGTAGCGGTATTGGTGATCAACCATCGCCACCACGCCCGCCCGCTCGGCGAGCCGCACCATATCTCGCGCTTCCGCCAGATTGCGGGCCAGCGGTTTCTCGCACAACACATGCTTGCCTGCTTCCAGCGCTGCGATCACCATCTGATGGTGCAGATAGGGTGGGGTGGCGACGATTACGGCATCGATACCAGCGTCGTTGACCACGTCCCGCCAGTCGGTGCTGGCACTGGGGATGCCATGTCTGGCAGCGATGACGTCAACGCGATCCTGTCGACGCGAACAGATGGCGACTAACTCGGTATGATCTATGTGAGCGATCGCGGGCAGATGCACCTGGGAACCGAATCCGGTGCCGATCAGCGCCAACCGCACGGGTCGATTGGCGAACTCTCCAGGTTTTGTGGTGGGCTGGCCCGCGAAGAAATCCATAAACGCGTCGTCCTTGTGTTACTGTCCCGTGTTCGTACACATTGACGCTAATCATACTGAACGGAGATGAGGAACGTATGAAGATTTACACAGCCCGCGGTGACACCGGTGGAACCGATCTCCTGGGCGAGCGCGTCACCAAGTCCGATCCACGTATCGATGTGCTGGGAGAACTGGATGAAGCGACGAGCTCAATCGGGTTTGCGCGTAGCTTGGCAACATGGGATCGCGCCAACGAGTTCCTGCTAACGACGCAACGGGATCTCTATCAGATCATGGCCGAGTTGGCGTTCATCGATACCACGCGACCCGATTCGTTGATCTTTGCCTCCGAGCGGGTTGACTGGCTGGAGGAAGCGATCGCGACCGTGCAGGAATCGGTGACACTGCCGCGTGAATTTGTGGTTGTGGGGGAATCGACCCCCGGTGCGGCAATGGATGTCGCGCGGACGATTGTGCGGCGGGCAGAACGCCGCGCCGTGACGGTCTCCGAGACCGCCGAACATCCGACGAATCCGCAGATACTGCGTTACCTGAATCGGTTGAGCACCTTGCTCTTCATCCTCGCCCGTGCCGAGGATGGTCATGTGGTTGTGGCAAAAGAACGGTGATGGCATCCACTCAATGAGGAGTTGGAACATTATGTCGTATCAGTATCGGTCGATGCAGGCGCAGGATATCAAACCTCTGGAGGCATTGTGGCAACGCACGATTGTCGGCGACCCCGTTTGTCAACAGCGTCTCGTGATGGACTATTTGCTCGATCCTCATTTCGATCCGACCTCGGTGGTGGTGTCGGAACTCGACAATGTACTCACGGGATTCGTGTTTGGTATGCGCGCTCGAACTGACTGTCCATCTGACAACGATCCCGACACCGGTATTGTGGTGGCTTTTGGTGTTGATATGGCCCATCGTCGTCAGGGTATTGCCACCGCCTTGCTGAAACGCCTGGAGCAACAATGGCTGGATACCGGTGTGTCAGGGATCCAGATTGGTCCCTGGATCCCGACGTACCTAACGCCGGGAGTCGATGCTACCATGTACCCTGAGGCACTGCCATTCCTGGAATCGCAGGGGTATGAGACTGGCTCACAACCGGTGAGCATGCGGGTGCTTCTGACTGGTTACGTGCCTGCCGATCGTATAGATGACACTGCCTTGGCTTTGGCCAAGGAAGGTGTGACGATAGAGCAGGCGACGGTCCTCGATATCATTCCCACGCTCGACTTCGCGCGAATGCACTTCCCCCACTGGGTGAGTTATGTGCGAGATACGTTCCGGGCGGTCGTGAGTGCGCAACCGTCGACGATCCACGTCGCCTATCGAGGTCCCGAGGTGATAGGGTTCGCGCTCACCAACGACGAACGGTTTGGACCGTTTGGCGTCGACGAGTCCTGTCGCGGGAAGGGCGTAGGTGCAGTTTTGCTCTCGCGATCGCTCTGTGCCATGCGCGCCTGCAACCAGCACGTCGCCTATTTCATGTGGACCAGTGATCGCACGGCGCGACTCTATCAACGGCACGGGTTTGAGACTGTGCGCCGGTTCACGATGGTGAGCAAACGCTCGTTTCTGGGGAGTAGCAACGTGGTAGATCAGAAGACAATTATGGTGATCGGTGCCCACGCCGCTGACGCTGAGCTTATGGGTGGAGCGTCGGTGTTGGCACATCACCAACTTGGCTGGAAGAGTGTGTTGGTGCACATGACTCTGGGCGAGAAGGGTGGCCGTATCGTGGGGCCGGAGGAGTACGCCAAAGTCAAGCGCTCGCAGGCGGAACAGGCTGCAGCGATTCTTGGCAGCGACGTGGAGTTTCTTCCCTACCTTGATGGCGAGTTGCCTGTGAACGAAGAAGTGCAGTGGCGGATTGCCGATCTCATCCGGAAGTATCGTCCGGATATCATCCTGACGCATTGGAAGGGCAGTATCCACGTTGATCATACCAACACGTACGAGAATGTCTTGGCCTCGCTGTTCTTCGCGGGACTGCGCACGTTCAAGCGTGAGCATGATGCCCATTGGGTGAAAGCGATCTATTTTGCCGAGAACTGGGAAGATGAAGAGGACTATGTACCGGATGTGTATCTCGATATCTCTGATGTCTGGCATACCTATGTAGAGATGGCGAACTGTTACTCCCTGGTCTCCGCGCCAGATCGACCGTTCCGCTACTTGCAGTGGTACGACGGTGCCAGCCGTATGCGCGGAGCTGAGCGCGGTGTTGATCGAGCAGTAGCGCTCCTCCATCATCGACCGTTCTATGCCCGCCGATATCTCAAGGTATCGCTTGAGCCGTAGACTGGCGGAGTACAGATAGAAGTGCCCGACCGGTAAGGAGCGTATCTGCATGTCAACACACTCATACTCACATCGTTATCGCATCAGCGGATTAGCTGCAGGGCTTGCGGCAACTGTTGCCGGTCATACCCATGCCCAGACACCCGTATCCGAAGCCAGCCCGGAGGCAACACCTGTGGTGGGATCCAGTGATAGTCCGTTTGCCGTGATCGCCGAAGAGATGCTGGCACGTATCAATGCGCTCTACTGGAATGATGGTGACAGCGGCACCTACCGTCCGATGCACCCGATGGGACCGGACGATCGCCCGGTTGCCTACCTTTGGCCGTTCTCGGCCCTTGTTTCAGGACTAGGTGCGCGAGCGCGGGTGCGGCGGGACGATGAGTCCGTTGCGGACTTCATCGCATCCCTACATACGCTCGATCTCTACTTCGATGAACCTGACGGCGAGCCTGCGGCCTGGGCATCCTTCCCGCCGATCTACGGCGGTGGTGATCGCTTTTATGATGACAACCAGTGGTTGGGTATGGATTTTCTTCATGCCTACGAGATGACCGGCGATGAGTCCTGGCTGCAAAAGTCACTTATCGTCTGGGATTTCTCGATGGATGGTTGGGATGAGATCGATCACGGCGGCGGTATCTTCTGGAAGGAAAACGATATCTCCACCAAGAACACTTGCTCCAATGGTCCAGCCGCGGTCCACGCCATGATGCTCTACGAGGCCACTGGCGATCAACAGTATCTGGATTGGGCCACCAGGATCATGGAGTGGCTGGAAGCCACGCTCTACGATGAAGTCTCCGGTGTCTACTGGGATCACATCTCCATTGATGGTCGTATCGATCGTACTCACTGGTCCTACAACACGGGTACACCGATGGAGGCGAGCTGTCGACTTTACTCCGCCACCGGTGATGACACCTGGTTGCAGAAGGCGAAAGGACTGGCCGAAGCCAGCTTGCGGATGTTCGCCGGTGCGATAGATGACAATGGTGTGCGCACCTTCCCTCCGAACCCCTGGTTCAACGCTGTCCTGCAGCGTGGCTATAACGCCTTGTACGAGATTGATCCGGATAACGATCGCCAGTATGTTGAGGCTCTGCCGAACAGCCTGTTGCGAGCCTGGCCCGCGAATCTAACCGAGGATGGCCTGCTTCCACCGGACTGGAGTCGGCGTACCGAATCCGATGCACCTCTCGATCTGCTGGAGCAAGCGGCAGTGATCGAGGTCGCGTCGCTCGCACAACTCACGTAACCACCTGGTTGATCACGGGCGTTACCGAGAAATCGCCTATTATTGCGCTGTGTACCACATGGTATACGGCATGAATATGTGTGAGCACGCGCTCACGAGAGGATAGCTACCCCATGCGTATGGCAAAGCTCTTTGGACGGACAGTTCGCGAGGTACCGGCGGATGCCGAGTTCCCTAGCCACCAGCTGATGGTGCGCGCCGCGATGATCCGCCCCTTGGGTGCGGGTATCTACACGCTCATGCCGCTTGGTTACCGCGTTGTCAAAAAGGTCGAAGCCATCATTCACGAGGAGATGGATCGGATCGGCGGTCAAGAACTGCTGATGCCGTTTGTCCATACCGCGGATGTCTGGAAGGAGACCGAGCGCTACTACCAGATCGGACCGGAGATGGCTCGATTTGAGGATCGCGCTGGTCGCGATATGGTGCTCGCCATGACCCATGAGGAGGTCGTGGCCGATCTGCTTCGAACCGATGTCAACAGCTACAAGCAGCTCCCACAGATTGTCTATCACCTCCAAACCAAGTGGCGGGATGAGCCACGGGCTCGTGGTGGCCTGATTCGCGTGCGTGAGTTCACGATGAAGGATAGCTACAGCCTTGACGTCGACGAAGCTGGGTTGGAGGAGAGCTACGAGGCACACGCTGAGGCGTATGACCGCATCTTCACCCGTTTCGGACTCGACTACATCAAGGTCGGTGCCGACGTCGGTATGATGGGTGGATCCAAGTCCGAGGAGTACATGGCGTTCAGCCCACATGGTGAGGATGTCATTCTCATCTGTCCAAATGGTGACTACGCCGCCAACCGTGAAGTTGCCATCTACCAGCAGTTCCCGGCATCCGATGCTGAGATGCTGCCGCTGGAGGAGGTGGAAACACCAAACGCCAGCACGATCCAGGGTGTCGCCGATTACCTGGATGTCCCCCTGGAGCAGACCGCCAAGGCCGTCTTCTTTATGGCGGGCGAGCAGTTCATCTTCCTTGTCATTCGTGGCGATCTGGAAGTGAACGAGACCAAGCTGCGTAACGCGCTGCAGGTGTCGGATCTGGTACCTGCGACAACCGAGCAGATCGCGGCGATCGGGGCCGTGGCGGGCTATGCCAGCCCAATCGGTGTGCATGATGCCACCGTGGTTGTCGATGAGAGCGTTGCCAAGGCGCGCAACCTCGTTGCTGGCGCGAACAAGGAGGGCTTCCATGTCCGTAACAGCAATGTCGGTCGGGACTACGAGGCAGATCTGATTGCGGATGTTGCGGCGGCGGCTGCTGGTCACCTCTGTCCTGTCTGTGGTGAGCCGATGGTTACCCGTCGCGCGATTGAGGTTGGCAACATCTTCAAGCTGGGCACGCGCTACACCGAGAAGCTCGGAGCGACCTATCTGGATCAGAACGGCAAGGCGCAGCCGGTAGTGATGGGATCGTATGGTATCGGTGTTGGTCGCTCGGCCGCGACGGCGGTGGAGCAGTATCACGATGACAAGGGCATTAAGTGGCCGATCAGCATCGCGCCATTCCACGCCTCCCTGCTCAGCATCGGGAAGGATGAGGATGTCATTGCCACGACCGATGCGCTCTACGCGCAGCTTGGCGCGGCTGGCGTCGAGGTCCTCTACGACGATCGCAACGAGCGCCCGGGTGTGAAGTTCAACGACGCCGATCTCATCGGCAATCCGATTCGCCTCAGCATCAGTCGCAAGACACTCGATGCTGGTGAAGTCGAGCTCAAGTTACGATCCGATGACAACAGCATTAACGTACCGCTGGACGGTATTGCTGGCCACGTGCGTGAGTTGGTCGATGGTATGCTGGCGGAGCTGCAGCCGGTGGGGTGATACGAGCAGACGTAGCCTCGGGCTTTATGCCCGGGGATCAGGCAAGATGCGAACGACATAGTCGAAAATAGCAATGGAAACGGCGGCCAATCGGCCGCCGTTTCGTTCATTCTCCGGCCAGCTCCTTCAGCGCCGCTACAAACGCTGGTGGAGAGAGGATCGCGAACGCTTCGTTGCCCGCGTGTGCCAAGACATCGTCATCCCCGGAGACGATGATATCGACCTTGTGGGCGCGAGCTGTAACGATCAGATAGTCATCTTTTGCGTCGCGGAGCAACAATTCAGTGGTCGCGCTTATAGCTGGCACGATTCCATTTGCCTGTTTCAGTATGCCGACGAGATCATCCACCATATCCGGGGTGATCCGACTAGATAGATAAGGTTTCCTCTCAATCGAGTTCGCCAACTCTTCGATTGTTACTTCGCTGACCACTGGCGTAAAAAGTCCGATCGAAAGAGCGTGAGCAATCGTCACGATGGGTGACTCGGTCGATTTCGCGAGCAGCATGCTGATGAGTATGTTGGCGTCGAGGAGTACCTTCACGAGATTTCGCCGGCCTCATATCGCGCTTGAATCGCTTCCCGAATCTCACGCCCTGCCTGGAGAGCGATCGCGTCGATCTCTTCCTGGGTCAAGTCAGCGTTGTGTTCGTCGTTGTGTTTCTGAATGACCTCAAACTTGCGCAGGATCTCCTGACGGCGCTTGCGTTCAAGCTCCTCAACCATCGCTTCACCGGCCTCAGCTGAGAACACCATCAGCCGCGGTTCACCGTGATTCTCTACCACAATTGGTTGGTCACCGATGTCGCTCGCGATCGAACCCAGCTTCGACTTGAACTCGGTCACGGACATTGTTTTGGGTTGTTTTATGGCCATGAAATCTCCTTTTTACGGGAAGTATATCAGACTAATATCGGTCTGATATTGGTCTTATAAGTGGATAGGCATTAGCGAGCATCCAACCACACCTTCACCGCATATCGTTCGATATCTATTGGAGGTGGATCAGAACAGCAGGAAATACGCGATATGCTATTCTTCTCGTAGTTACAGAGCGTCTGATCTGTGACCCGGGCGCAACCGCACGGGTCTCTTTTTGGGCCTCGACACCTCATACGGAACCGCCCCGGGAGCCCATTCACCACATGACCACCGCTGATATCACTCGTCGATCCGATCTTCGCAATGTCGCGATCATCGCTCACGTTGACCATGGCAAGACCACCCTGGTCGATGGTCTGCTCAAGCAGAGCCACATCTTTCGCGATCCGGACGCTGCCGGCAACCTGATCATGGATAGCAACGACCTTGAACGCGAGCGTGGCATCACCATCCTCTCCAAGAACACCGCGATCCGCTATGGCGATATCAAGATCAATGTCATCGATACTCCCGGCCACGCCGACTTCGGTGGCGAGGTCGAGCGCGTGCTCAATATGGCCGATGGCTGTATTCTGCTGGTCGATGCGGCTGAGGGACCGATGCCGCAGACACGCACGGTGTTGCAGCGTGCGCTCGGCATTGGTTTGCGACCGATTGTGGTGATCAACAAGATCGACCGCTCCAACGCTCGTATCGACGAGGTGAAGGAGCTGGTCATGGATCTCTTCCTCGATCTCGCCGTCGATGAATCGCAGCTCGAGTTCCCGACGCTCTACGCCATCGGTCGCGCTGGTCGCGCTGGCTTCTCGCCGGACGATCTCGCCGAGGACCTGCGCCCGTTGCTGGACACGATCATTGCGGAGATTCCGGCACCGGTTAGCGATCCGGTGGCGCCGTTCCAGATGCTGGTCACCAGCCTGGATTATGACTCCCACAAGGGGCGGATCGTTATCGGTCGTATTCACCAGGGCAGCATCAACGCCGGCGATTCGATGGCGATCACCGGTGAGGGTGTGACGGATTCCCGCCAGAAGGTTGCCAGTCTGATGACATTCGAGGGCCTTGCTCGCACCGAGATTACCCGGGCCGAGGCGGGTGATCTGATCGCGCTGACAGGCTTCTCTGAGGCCAAGATCGGTGCGACAGTCTGCGATCCCAATCACATCGAAGCGTTGCCATCGGTCGCGATCGAGGAACCGACGCTCAAGCTTACCTTTGGTGTGAACACCTCACCGTTCAGCGGACGCGATGGCGATTATTCCACCAGTCGCCAGCTCAAGGATCGCCTGGAGCGCGAGTTGGAGACCAATCTCTCGTTGCGCGTCGAACCAACCGATCAGCCGGATGTCTTCTCGGTTGCCGGTCGGGGTGAACTCCACATCTCGGTACTGATCGAAACCATGCGTCGCGAGGGCTACGAGTTCCAGGTTAGTCGCCCGGAAGTGGTGACACGCAAGGATGCCGAAACCGGCGAGACGTTGGAGCCAATCGAGCATCTCGTTGTCGATGTGGTCGAGGAGTTCGTCGGCGTCGTAACCGAGCTTACGGGTGGGCGCAAGGCGCGCATGCTGGATCTGGTGAATGACGGCCGTGGTTCCGTACGACTCGAGTTCGCGATCCCGACGCGTGGTCTGATCGGTTTGCGGAATGCCATGCTCACCGCTACCAAGGGCAACGCCGTCATGGGTAGCCGCTTGATCGATTTCGAGCCGTGGATGGGGCCGATCCAGTCGACTCGCAGCGGCGCACTGGTTGCCAGCGAGACCGGGACGATTCTCGCGAACGGTATCGCCAATGCCCAGGAGCGTGGGATCACCTTTGTGGAAGTGGGTACCGAGTGCTATGAGGGCATGATCGTTGGTCAGAATCCGCGACCGGATGACCTGGCGGTGAACGTTTGTCGTGCCAAGAAGCTGACCAATATGCGCTCCAGCAATGCTGATATCTCGGTGAAGCTGACACCACCAACGATTCTCAGCCTGGAGCAGAGCCTGGACTTCCTGCAAGATGACGAGTTGCTGGAGGTCACACCCAAGGCGTTGCGCCTGCGCAAGCGCTGGCTCACCCAGGACGAGCGCCAGAAGATGAAGAAGCGCGCCGCCATGGCCGAAGTCGCCCGCGCGTAGCACCGCATTTTAGATGCGGTGAACCCAATGTGGACCCGGGGTTGATCCCCGGGTTCCGATGCCCAACTCCACGCGGAGAAATCATGCCCATCCAGGACACCTTCGATCCGTTATCGCCCGAAATCTTTCAGGCGCGGAGAATCATTGACCCGATTCCGGACTTTCCGGAAGTGGTTATTGTCACCTATACCCGTCGCATCTTCGACCTCATGCTGGAGCAGCACGATGCCATCGAGATCGGACGGATGTACACCTCCGCGATGATCCATCCGGTCTATGTGTTCGAATCGAATGGTGTGCGCCTGGCAACCTATCTTTCCTCGATCGGTGCTCCGGCCTCGGCGGGACTGATGGAGGAAGCCATCGCGATGGGCGCAACCACGTTCCTTTACTTCGGATCGTGTGGTGCGCTGAACGATGACGTGTTGGATGGCCATATCGCGGTACCAACCGCGGCCTGGCGCGACGAGGGCGTGAGCTACCATTACATACCTGCGGCCGATACGATCGAGATTCCGACCGCGCAGCGCCTGTCCGAGATACTGGACGAGTTAGAGGTTCCTCACCACAGTACGATCGCCTGGACAACGGATGCGATCTATCGCGAAACCCGGGATACGATGGCGAAGCGGCGTGCTGCTGGTTGCGGTGTTGTTGAAATGGAGGCGGCTGCGAATCAGGCCGTCGCGCAGATGCGGGGTGTGCAGTACTACCAGTTCGTTTATGGTGCCGATAGCCTGGCTGGTGAAGAGTGGGATCCGCGCACGTTGGCTGAGTTCCCGCAGGACCAGCGCGAGTTTCTGGCTGAACTCGCGGTTCGCATCGCTGAGCGGCTTCCGTAGCTTCTCCTATTTTTTCTTCTTCTTAGTGGGTTGCTCATCGCCACCGAAGAGCGATGTCAGCACCGCGTGAACCCGCACCCCTGCACCCGGCATGAGCGAAAAGATGCCGCGTTCCGGCTGTTCGGCGATACCGTGTGTGGTGAGCACATTGAGGTGGTGATAGGCGGCACCGGTCGTTTTAAGCCCGAGGGTCTCCACGATATCGGTTACCGTCGTTGGTTCATTGGCCAACATCATCGTCATGCGTAAGCGCTGGGGATGTCCCAGTGCCGCCAGCAGAGACGCGGCCGCGTCGATGTCGCGATCCGAGGGTGCACCCCAATCACCACTGGCCTCTGCCACTTGCTGTTCCGATTGCTCGACGGCAGCGTTGGTCAACATGGCATCGCGAAACGACCAAAATGCCTCAGTGAGTGCTTTCACATCCGCCTGAAGCGTTTCTACACTGGCTTTGTCCTTCTTGGCAGCCATGATGAATCATCCTCTACACGTCCCACGAATCTATGGTTGATCATAACATCACAACCTCAGCCGGGATTTCATAATGCTGGCATACCAATTGCGTATCATGAGGGAGAAGCCAACGAGGGCTGTACAGAAAGGAAGCTATACGCATGGCCAAAGAGAAGAAGACCACGATGAAGGAACTCATCGCTGGTTTGAATGCGGATCTGCAGGGCGAGTTCAACGCGATCATCAGTTATCTCACCTACTCCGCCAAAGTGACTGGTCCATATCGACCGCAGCTCGTCAGTTTCCTGCAGACGGAGATTCCGGACGAGCAGATGCATGCCCAGTATCTCGCCGACAAGATCGCCTCGTTAGGTGGCGAACCGGCGGTCACACCCAAGCCGGTGCCGCAGAGCAACGATGCTCGCGAGATGCTGAAGTTCATCTACGAAGCCGAGGCTGAGACGGTGGAGAACTATAAGGTGCGCCGTACTCAGGCGGAAGAGCTTGGTGAAACCGCGCTCCAGGTGCAACTGGAGGACATGATCAACGATGAAACCCGTCACCGTGACGAGGTGAAGAAGATTCTGGACGGTTGGGCTTAACGGTCGTCATTCTGAGGGTTGAGGCGCAATGCGCCGAACACCCGAAGAATCTCGGAGATGATCAGGTGTGGACCTGGGGTTGATCCCCGGGGGCCGCCCAGGCATATGTCACGGAGGGGTATTTACGATCATCCGGTAGCGTTAACCCTTGTGGTCGACTTCGATGAACCGGTGACCCACGAGGGGTCACGCTACCCATGTACCGGGTGAAAACCGAACCGGGCGGCGCGCATCAACGCACCGCCCGGCTCTTTCTTGTCCTGCAATCTGGGTTTACCCGCGCTGGCGGCGAATTACCATTCCGCCCGCTATGGCCACCAGCGATGCAGTCATCGCGATCATGCCTGCCACTGACACGCTCACCATCTCTCCGGAACCCGTTTTCGGCAACGAGGTCACTTCTGCGGGCTTGCTGGGAGAACCTGGCTGCTCGGTTACCGGTGGTGATGTTGGCTCACTAACACAGATACTCATATCGACTACTTCGTCCTGCGTGGTGCCATCGGCAAAGGTCACGCGTGCGACGGCCTTGTCGTAGCCGTGGTGATCGATGTCTGCGTTGAAGGTCCCGGTAGCAGGATCGGCCGACAACCAGCCGGAAGTCCAGTCATCGGATGAGTTGCTCAATGCAAACTCAATGATGGCGATATTGGCCCCGGTCCAGGTGGCGCTGAAACGCTGATCCGTGCATATCCGCTGGGTCAGCGTCAGTGTGAAGGCATTGGGTGCCTGCGTTGGCGTTTCGATGCCTTCACCGTCGCCGTTTCCATTGCCGTCACCGGGTTCTTCGTCGCCGTTGCCATTACCGTTACCGGGTTCTTCACCGTCGTCGCCTGGCTCGGTCGAGCATGGCCCAGGGAAGGTGTTATCCCCTTCGGGGCTCCACGTAGATACTCCTTGGGAGTCCCTGTCACTAATGGTGATGATTCCCTTTTCCTGAAATTCAGCATAGGTCAACGTCATCGTGACACCTTCATGGCAGAGAGTGGTCTCATTATGAATCCAAGAAGGAACGTCTTGTGCCGATACCGATTGATCTGCACCAAGCATCGTCACCGCAACGATCACTGCCGCGAATATGCGTAGAACATGACGGATATGCATCCCCGATCTCCCTCATTGTATTGATTCAAAGTCTACGATTCGTAACCAAAACTCGACTTGACAATCTCCGTTTGAAAGGATAGGGGGGGGGGCAATTTTGGTCAATGACGTGTAAGGCACGTCCGTCATATCTGCGATAGACAGCCTGCATTGCCGTTTGCACGGTACCATTCGTGGGATTGACTTCATCTTTTCCGAAGGACCCATGCGTGCCCGATTCCCCAACAGCAACCTACAACGACCGCATCGAGCAGTTCACCCAGTTGCATGACGATGCTCATCGGCGCTGGAGTCTCCTCGGCAATATCCGTTTGATCATCGCTGTCGCCATGATCGTTTGCGCGTGGCAGATGTGGACGAAGAGCGGTACTGGCTGGGCGATCGCGTTGGTGGTGACGGTCATCGCGTTCGTCGTGCTGGCCATCTTGCAGCGACGCGCTGGTCAGGTCCGTAATGTCGCTGAAGCTATGGCCACCGTCAATCAGCGAGCGTTAGATCGGCTACTGCTGAACTGGGACGAGCTGCCACTCCCGGCGGAACCCGATGCGGATCGCACCCACCCCTACGCCTACGATCTCAATATCGTGGGGTGGGGGAGTTTGGCACAGCGAATCGGCACACCTGCGACCAGGTATGGTTGGACGGCGCTTTACGACGCGCTCCTGAACGACAGCGATCCCGCCAATATTCCCACCCGCCAGACCGCTGTCAGCGAACTGGCATCCCGGCTGGATTTGCGGCAATCGGTCGAATGTGCCGGTCTCAGCGATGAACCGATTCCCGACTCAGCACCGCTTTTGGACTGGACACGTGAGCAACCATGGGTGAAGCCCTGGCTCAGCGCGTTCGCGATCGTGATGCCAGCGCTCTTGCTGCTGGTGATTGTATTGATCGCGCTGGGAACGGTGCATTGGAGTCTGATTCTGTTGCCGATCACGCTGAATACGGTGACGTTCTTCAGTATTGGTGCTGGTGCCGCCAGTCGCGTCCAGCACATCGTGCCGATGCGGGATGCGATCAGTACATATCAACGCATCGCTGCCCGTATCGCCGCGGATACGCCGCGTTCACCGCTTCTGCAGGGTATCGATGATCAGCTTGGCGGTGCGGCCGAGGCGTTGGCCGGACTCTCCAGCACCGTCAACTTCGCCATGCCACCGGGTTCGATGCTCTACTTCCCGCTGCAGATGTCGGTGCTGTGGGATATCCACGTTCTCCGAGAGCTTGAGCGTTGGCGAGACCAGCATGGCCCACATCTGGATGGCTGGTTGCGGGCAATAGGGGAATGGGAGTCGCTGGCGGCGTTGTCGGTGCTGGCGCACGACCATCCCGACTGGGCAACGCCAGTGGTTGATGCTTCACTACAGGGTCTAACCGCTACCCAGCTGGCGCATCCGCTGTTGGCGGCTGATATCGCGGTTGCCAATGATGTTGCCATCACCGAACCCGGACACTTTCTCTTCGTCACCGGTTCCAACATGAGTGGCAAGAGCACACTGCTACGGGCGATTGGCATCAACGTTGTTCTGGCGCAGGCCGGTGCACCGGCCTACGCCACTCACCAGCAACTGCCGCCACTGCGCGTTAGCAGCTGTATGCGCGTCGAGGATTCGCTGGCACATGGCGTCAGTTTCTTCATGGCGGAGTTGCAGCGGTTGAAGGCGGTGATCGATCGCGTCACGGATAGCGATGATCGCATGTCGTTGTATCTGCTGGATGAGATCCTGCAAGGTACCAATACGGCGGAGCGCCAGATTGCCTCACGCCAGGTGCTGCGCCAACTCAGTCGCCGGCACGCGATCGGGGCGGTCTCAAGTCACGATCTGGAATTGATCGACGATGCCGATCTCGATGCGCACGCGATTGCGGTTCATTTCGCAGAGCGGTTCAGCCGCGAAGCGGGTGTACCGAGCATGAGCTTCGACTATCGACTTCGCGACGGTATCGCCACATCCTCCAATGCGATTCGTCTCATGGAGCTTATCGGTTTCGACATCGAACAGGATTAACGCAACGGACCGAGCGATCACCGCTCGGTCCGTACGCATCGTCGAACGCTTGAGATTATCGCGTTGGATCAAAGTGCTCCAGGTCAAACGAACCGGTAAGCGCCATGATACCGAGCACGATCAGCATGATCAGCACCAATGCGCCGATGCCCACGAAGATCTGAATGACCGTGCCGAAACCCTTGCCCCCGAGTTCCTCCTCGTCACGAGCATCAGGACCAATCGATAGACCCATCAGATTCAGCAACAGCAGCAGACGGAAAAGCATGGTTGGCTCCGTAATTGTCGCGATCGCACCCACCCCGGCGCGAACCAATACGACCGTAATACGCGGGGTGACAGTCAGATCACCCGACATCCTGTCAACAATGTAAGGGATTTTCGGTGCACAGTCTAGGAGATACGGTACAACCGGACACATGGTGCGTCGCGGGGACTCTCCGAGTGCTCACGCATGCTGCGCTCGACCCTCGGAAAAACGATCCAGCACTTACATTACCTGCATGATCAATCGTTGCAGGATGATGACCAGGAAGATCGTGACCATGATCGAGAGATCGACCCCGCCAATCGGCCGAATCACGCGCCGCACTGGTTCGACCACGGGTTCGGTGATCTGGTAGATGAACCTGCCCACCTGGCTGGAGAACATGGGGTCAAACCAGCTCATCAGCGCCCGCACAAACAGGATGAGCGCATAGATATTGAGCAATGAGAGAAGGAGATTGGCGAGTCCCATTGGTGGCCATCCTGTGTCATAGTGAGATCGCACCGAAATCGGTGATACCGTCAAGTATACCGAGCCAACCACGGGAGACGATGTATGACCACCAATTCGCCCGATCTCGAGCCGCATCCACAGATCCGAAGCCTCACGGTTGAGGATGCCATGGCGGAGATGGACGCCGGACGTCTTACCGCCGTTCAACTGACACAGATGTATCTGGATCGTGTCGCGGCGCTTGATCACGCTGGTCCGAATCTGCGATCCGTGCTTGAGGTGAATCCGGATGCACTAGCCATCGCCGCCGAACGAGATATCGAGCGAGCCAACGGCATCATTCGCGGGTCACTGCACGGAATCCCCGTGCTGATCAAGGACAATATCGATACTGCCGATGGTATGCACACCACCGCGGGTTCACTCGCACTGATGAACTCCAGGCCGGCCCAGGACGCGACTGTTGCTACCCAACTGCGTGCATCCGGGGCGGTGATTCTCGGCAAGACCAATCTCTCGGAATGGGCGAATATGCGTGGACGCAACTCCTGCAGCGGCTGGAGTGGTCGCGGTGGATTTACGAAGAACCCGCACTGTCTGGTGCGGAATCCAAGCGGCTCGTCGTCGGGTTCGGCTGTGGCGGTCGCCGCTGATCTAGCGATGGTCGCGTTAGGTACCGAGACGAGCGGATCGGTGGTGGCACCATCATCATTTTGTGGTGTCGTTGGTCATAAGCCCACAGTCGGTCTTACCAGTCGAGCTGGCGTTATCCCCATCAGTTACACGCAGGATACGGTAGGTGTTCATGGTCGCTGTGTGACGGATGTGGCAACGACGCTCAGTGCACTCACCGGCAAAGATCCTCGCGATACCGCAACGCAGGCAAGCGAAGGTGTTGTCGGCACCGATTTCCTTGCCGCATTGGATGCCAACGTGTTGCGAGGTGCGCGACTTGGCGTACCAACCAACTTCGGTTTCATGGGATACAGCGCCAAGGCGGATGAGGTTTTTCAAGGAGCACTGGTAGCGCTGGCGGAGTTAGGCGCCGAGATTGTTTATGGAACGGATATCCCTTCGGCGGACGCGCTGAATGTGTCGCCGAACGCCGTTGATCGTATGGTGTATGAGTTCAAGCGTGCGCTCAATGGGTACCTGGCGGGGCGCAATGATCCGGAGTTCTGCACACTGGCTGATTTGATCGCCTTCAATGAAACCCATGCCGATGAGGAGCTGACCTACTTTGGTCAGGAACTGTTCCTGGCTTCACAGGCGACCGAAGATGACGAGGTCGGTATGGCGGCGCTGAGCGAGCGACTGAATCGGCTCAGCCGCGAGGAGGGGATCGATGCGGTTCTTCGCGAACACGAACTGGATGCATTGATCGCCGTGACGAAGTCGCCAGCGCCAATGAGCGATGTGATCAATGGTGAGAAGTATCTGGGAGGTGCCTGCAATCTGCCAGCAATTGCCGGGTATCCGATCGTCACCGTACCGGCCGGATATGTGCAGGGCATGCCGGTTGGATTGAGTTTTATTGGTACCGCTTGGAGCGATGCCAAACTCCTCAGTCTGGCGTATGCATGGGAACATGCGACGCGTATGTATCGCAGTCCTCGTTTCGTTGCTGACGATATCGCCGCCCATCCCAAGACACTGCGGATCGAGTTGCCAGTGCTTCGATAGTAGGGTGCAGGGAGGCATCTTCATGGATGCCTCCCTGCATGGTTATGCAGTACCGAGCTCCTCTTGAGGCAATCGGAGTGGCGTGCTTGTGTGCTGGAAACCGAGCTTGCCCACGGTCCGCTGAATCCAGGAAGGCGCCCACCAGTTCCAGCGACCCATCAGCACCATTGTGCTGGGAACCAGGACACCACGTACGAGCGTTGCGTCCAGAAGCACCGCCACCGCTAGGCCGAATCCCAGACTCTTGACGATGAGGACATCGGCCAAAACGAATCCACCAAACACGATGACCATGATGGTTGCGGCACCGCTGACGACCTGGCCGGTGTGGGCCAATCCAGCGGCAATGGCGCGGCTATTGTCGCCGGATGCCTGATACTCCTCCTGAATCCGACTCAGAAGCAGCACCTCGTAGTCCATACTCAAGCCAAACAAGATGCAGGCAATGAGGACTGGCACCATAGATACCGTCATACCCGATGAGCTGAAGTTGAGCAGCGACTCCAGATGGCCATCCTGAAATACCCAGACCACCACACCCAGTGAGGCGATGATCGATAGAGCGCCCATGACCATCGCCTTGATCGGCAGAAGGACGGAACCAAAGGTGAGCAGCAGCACGAGATAGCCCGCGATACCCACGAACAACGCTGCGGGCAGCAATCCATCCCGGATCGCGTTGCTGTTATCCAGGGATTCCGCCGCGGTACCACCCACGCGTACCTGCAGGCTGTGTGTGTTTAGCGCACGGATCTCGTTCACGATCTTCCCGGACTCCACAGCGTTGAAGGCAGAGGCTACCTGGAGAACCGTCGATGATTCGCTCGCGATCTGGCGTATATCAAGTACCCCATCGATTTCACTGATCTGTGTGGTTAGGGCAGCAATGGTTTCGGTATTAGTGGTGTCAACGATCACATAGATCGGATCGACCGAATCGCCGGCGAAGTCCGTGAGGGCACGTTCGCTGACCTCACGAGATTCCGCCCCGACCGGAAGCACTTCCGCGCCGCCCGCACTCAATGTCATCCCGAATGCCGGGAGAGCCATCACTCCCAGCACGGTCAGGCAGGCGATGAGGAGCCCAACTGGTTGTTTCATTACCAGATTGGCAATCCGATGCCAGAAAGCACTCTCACCTGCGCTGTTGATGCCGCCTTTGCGTCCAATGCGACCGGCATTGATCCGCACACCCAGCAATCGCAGGGTTGCGGGGAGGAGCGTCAGACCAAACACCATGGAGCTTGCTGTCACGACCATTCCGGCATGCCCCAGACTCTGGAGTGCTGGAAGGTCGAAGAACATGGTTGCGCCCAGGCCAATCATGACCGTGATACCGCTGAAGAACACAGCCTTACCGACTGTGATCATCGTGTTCTCCAGTGCCTGGTCCGGGGACGTGTGGCGCAGTTCTTCGCGATAGCGAGTGACCATGAAGAGCGAGTAATCGATGCCGAGACCAAGCCCGAGCATAGTGACCATATTGGTCGCGAATACGCTCTGATACGCCTGGGTTGACCAGACAGACATCACGGCCATACCCGTCAGGATGCTGGCAACACCGATGAGTAGCGGCATTGCCGCCGAGACGACTGAACCGAAGACGAGTACCAGAACGATCAGGGTGATGGGAATCGCCACCATTTCGGCGCGAACCAACCCTTGTTCGACGGATTGAGTCACATCCTCATACACGAACGGTGCCCCGCCGAACTTGACCTGTAGGCCTTGTTCCTCGGCAGCATTACCGACTATCTCTCGGATATGGTCCAACTCGGAAGATGTCAGTTCGACACCCGGTACCAGGGGCGCAATCACGATGGCACTGGAACCAGAGTTAGCGATCATCGCGGGATTCATGGTTTCGGCCGGTGTGTACACGGTGGCGATACCGGGTTGTTGTCTCAGGGGAGCAATGGCTGCATCGATTGCGGATAATGATGCGCTATCTGTGAATGCGCCTTCCGTCTCGAAGATCATCACCAGTGTATCGCCACCAATGCCGTATTGATTGGCGAGGAGCTGGTGGACCTGCATCGACTCGGCGTTGTCGCTGATATAACCCTCGCTATCGAAGACAGGGGTGATCGTTGCCATCAGGACCATGGCCACTAACAGCACGGTGATGCTGGTGGCGATAACGAGCTTGGGATAGGTGATGACGATGTGAGCCCAACGTTTGAACATGGTGTTCCCTCCAGATTTCGCGATATCCATCGCGTCGTGCGTCTGGCGGGCATGTGATGTTGATGTTAGCTACCGAGCTTTGTCATTCCCTGGGGTGTTGCCCAGCCGCGCAGAATCGCGCGCATGCAGCTCAGGAAGAGTGCTTCTATGGCGTTCTCGCCCTCAACACCGGCAACTCCCACTGAATCCATGAATCGGAAGTGGTCGGTAACTTCCAGGCTCATGAACCCATGGGCGGCCGTCCACGCCGAGGTGGCAATGACGATAGCCGGAACGTCCTGGAAGTCGCCGCAGTCGATCCCTCGTTGGACGACCGTGAGCAACGTTTCCAGACCGCCAAGCGAGAACTCGCCGAGACTGCTTTCATCGGGGTTTGGCTGCTTGAGCACACCAAACACCAGACGGTACATCTCGGAATGGGCGAGCGAGTGATGACGGTATGCGAGTGCCAACCTCTCCAACGTGATGAAGACATCGGTGTCTTCATCGTCTTCCAGCAGGCATTCGCTCATCACCGCGGCAAGACCACCCGAACCCTCGAAATAGAGGTAGTGCACGATATCCTCTTTCGAGTCGAAGTAGTCATAGATTGCGCCGGGAGAGTATCCGAGATCTTTGGCGATTCCACGAATCGTCAAAGCCTCGATACCGCCTTTGGCGACGATCTCATGCGATGCGTCGAGTATCGACTGTCGCATCTCCGCCCGGTTGCGTTCTCGTCTGGCAGCAGCACCTTTCACACAGGCTCCTAACATCGGTAACATTTCTGAACAGTGTTCATCATGCCCGCATCAGGACTGTAGGGCATGCAGTGGTGAATGTCAATAGGTATTCTGAACACTGTTCAGAAATGGCCGCAATACGATTGATCTGTCGGCCACAGGACAAGTTTACCGTGCCACGGTGGGAAACTAGCTGGCCATAGCGATGGCCATAATCAGCGTCACCATTAGGATGACGATGATGGCGAAGAGCGTGGCCGTCAGATGTCCGGAGACATCGATATCACCATCAGGTTGTGGAGTAGTTGGTTCAGGTAGCATCGATTCCTCCAAATCCGGAGTCGAGTAGGTCTTCCCAATGATCGCGCACGTGGGTGACGATCCGCTGGTCCGCAACCAGGCGAATTAGTCGTCTGTGTTCCTCGTATCGTTTCAGATCAGCATCCTCGATACCGACCACATCCTGCCAGTGCATGATCGGTTGCATACCGATCGGAGGTCGGACGAACTGCACCCAGACATCCGTCTTCCAGCGCTCGGGTTTGGGGATATCGATCAGAATCGCGCTGTCCGAGACGTCTTCGCCGATGATCTCTCGTAGTCGTGCGATCATACCGAGCTCAACCTGCTGCCGAGCCGCAGGAGCATGCCAAAGTTGGCCCAGTCGATCATAGAGCGCGGTGGCGCGGGCACTGATCTCGAGCGCGCGTTTGTGGATACGGCGTTCAGCCAGCGCCTTCGCCAGCGAGCGGGTTTGCGCTGGCATCGCTTCGCTCTGCAACATCGCCAGGAGCGAGGCATCATCGTGATTCGTGAGCGAGTCCGGAGTGAGAGAGCCGGCAGTCAGAGCTTCTTGCACGGCACGGAGCAGCATCACCATACAGGCACGATTGGTGTGATGCCAATAGACGTTATCGAACATCTCCTGGCGGGCGTTAATGAGCGAGTGCAGCGCACTGATGCCCTTGCTACCGATACCGATTCTCGGTTGTCCGTTCGGCGTATTGACGATGACCAGTGCATCGATCAGCCGTTCATAATCGACGCCACCATACGGCACATTGCAGGCACGGGCGTCGCGTGGCAGGTAGTCCAATTTGTCCATATCCAGCGTGCCGCTGAGAAGTCCGCGCAGCACACAGTCTGTTTCGGTCAGGCAGGCTTCATCGCCATGGATCATCGCCGCCACACGCATAGGCTCAACTCCCCAGGCGTCAGAGAGCGTCGCTGCGATCTCGCCGCGGACGATCAGATCGCGCCCGACTTCCTCATGGGATCGTACTGGTGAACCAAGTTCCTCAATCGCGTGGCTGAACGGATAGTGACCGATATCGTGCAGCAATGCCGCCGCGATCACAACCCTGGCATCCGTATCCGTGATCGCTGCTCCCTCGGGTAACGATCGCAGATGCGCAACCGCCAGTTCGGTGAGATGCATGACACCCAGCGAGTGCTCGAAGCGGGTGTGTCTGGCTCCCGGCCAAACCCGACTGGCGAATCCGAGCTGCTGGATACCGTCTAGCCGCAGGAACGACGGCAATCGTATGATTGCGTTCGCTTCGGCGCTGAGCGGCATCAGGCCATAGAGCGAATCACGTATCTTGGTCTGGTCAGAACGGTGGCTACTCACATCATTCCCGGTCACACACATGCGCTGGTTTCACGGTATTCTTGCATCATACGGAGTGATAACTCCACTTAACCACGATTGGAGCCGCGGCCTATGCCGTATGACCCTACCAATCCACTTGCAGCCCGAGCGGCCGAGATCCTTCGCGATAACGATACCGGTGCGCTCGTCAAGGCTGCTCCGAGCCTCTATCCACATCAGTGGAGTTGGGATGCCGCGCTTGTCTCGATTGGTCTCGGTCACATTGATCTCGACCGTGCCATCGCCGAGCTTCGACACCTGTTCCGCGGTCAGTGGCGTAACGGTCTGATTCCCCATATTCAATACGACGCGAATGCGACGGCCGCCGCCTACTTCCCGGATGCCGAGCGCTGGGCTTCCCGGTACGTGTCTCCGGATGCTCCGCAAGATGTTGCCACCAGTGGCATCGTGCAGCCACCGGTGCACGCCTTTGCGGTGCGGCAGTTGATCGGTCTGGCATCGTTGGAGCAGGGGACAGAGATCGCGCGTGAGTTCTTCCGACCGTTGATGAACTGGCATCGGTACCTGCATTCGGCACGCGATCCCGAGAACTCTGGGCTGATCACCATTGTTCACCCCTGGGAGAGTGGTATGGACAATAGTCCCCGCTGGGATAGCGCTATGGCGCGCATCGAAGTGCCGAAAGATGATTTGCCACCCTATACTCGCCGCGATTTGGCCCATGTCAGCGATCCGTCTCAGCGTCCCACGAACGAGGACTACGACCGCTATATCTGGATACTGGAAGTACTGAAGCGATCCCGCTACCGCGTTGACGTGGGCTACGATCAGTTGCCGTTCCGCGTGAAGGATGTCTTCTTCACGGCGCTACTGGTTGCCGGGAACGAAAGCCTCATGCACATTGCCTCGATCGCTGGAGCGGATCTCGAGGACATGGACATCATTGAGGAATGGATCGCGCTGGGACGTCGCGGTCTTACCGCTCGGTGGGATGATGCCACCGGTCGCTGCCTGGATTACGATGTCGTCTCCGATACTGAGATCGATGTCGATACCATCGCCTCGATCTCGCCGATCTTCGCGGGTCAGGTCTCACGCGGTGTTCGCCAGGCGATCATTGATCGCTGGCAGAGTTCCGCGCTGACCGGTCATCCCGATCTGCGGTGGAAGCTCCCACCGAGCACGAGTCTCGATGCACCTCAGTTCAACACCACGCGCTATTGGCGCGGACCGGTATGGCCGGTAATCAACTGGCTCACCTGGCATGCCTGGCAGCGAAACGGTGAGTTCGCGCTGGCAGACGAGTTGCGGGAGCAGGCGCTGGCGCAGATCGCTGCATCCGGTTTCTATGAGTACATGAATCCCGTTACCGGAGAGGGAATGGGCTCCGATGCCCAGTCATGGACGGCCGCCGCCGTGCTCGACTGGCTTGCCGAGTGAGAATGGGACTTTGTCGAGGTGATTTTCGGTAGCAGGGGAGCTTGTCTCCCCTTGATAGGCGATGCGAAGGGCAGATGAACTGCCCTGCTACCTTTCAACGTATTGAGAGTTCGCCGTGGATATGCAGTAGTCGTTTCAGGATGGAGTAATGAAATGAGTCTTTCCCGCAAAGCAGTACTGGGTGTTGCCGATATCCCGAAGGTTCGCGAGATCTTCGAGACGAATGATCGTGCCCGGCAGATGGTCAGTCGTTTTGTGGCGGGCGAGTCTGCGGAAGAGGCGATCGCCATTGCCTCAGGCTTTAAGGCGCAGGACATCACGGTCACACTTGATCTTCTCGGCGAGAATGTGAACTCCGAGGAAGCTGCCTCGATGGCCGTCGTGAGTTACGCCGATGTGCTCCGCCAGGCTGCTGCTGCCGGTCTGGAGCCGAACGTCTCCGTCAAGCTGACGATGCTGGGTATGGACCTGAGCGATGAACTTACCACCGCCAACCTCCGCCGCATTCTGGATGTCGCCAGGGACGTCAACGGTTTCGTTCGTGTCGATATGGAGGGATCGGATTACACGGATCGCACATTGACCATCTTCCGCGAGGCGCACGATGAGTACGGCGATCACGTCGGTATCGTGCTGCAGACCATGCTCTATCGCACCGGGGAGGATGTCCTGGAGATGATCGAGCGTCAGGCTCGGGTGCGATTGGTTAAGGGTGCCTACGCCGAGCCGGAGAGCGTGGCGATGGGTAGTAAGGAGAACGATGCCGCCTATCGGCAGTTGATGCGCATGCTTCTGAAGAAGGGCAAGTATCCGGCCATCGCCACTCACGATCCCGCGCTTATCGATGAGGCCATCGACTACACCCGCAAGAATCAGATCTCACCGGATCGCTTTGAGTTCCAGATGCTCTACGGTGTCCGTCAGGCAGAACAGGAGCGCCTGCGCAGCAAGGGGTACAATATGCGGGTCTACACGCCATTCGGTAAGGACTGGTATCCGTACTACACCCGCCGAATCGCTGAGCGACCTGCCAACGCCTTCTTCGTTGCCCGGCAGTTCCTGGATCGATCGAAATGAGTGCTTCCCTGCCGGAATCGGACAAAGAACGGTTCACGGCCCTGGTCAAACGCCTGCCACACTACCTGACGCTCACGCGTCAACTGTTGGTGGATCCCAAGGTTCCAGCAACGAGCAAGGCATTTCTGGCCGCCGGTGGCGCTTATGCGGTCTCACCGATCGATCTCATCCCTGGCATCATTCCCGTGGCGGGTCAGTTGGACGATGCCTGGGTGTTGTTGATGGGTGTGCGGCAATCGCTACGATCGATGCCACGGGAGTTGGCCGACGCCCACCTGGAAGCCGCCGGTGTAACCTGGCAGGACATTGATGACGATATCGCACTGGTGGTTGGTCTGGCCAAACGCATTGGCCGTGCGCTGATCACGACAGGAGTTCAGATTGGACGAGCAGGACGAGCGACATTCCACTTCGCCAACGACACCGTCAAACGGGTCGCTAGTAAAGCCCGGTCGACGACGGGGACGCCGCCGACGCAGTAGTCGCGGCGGCGGGGAGGCACCTCTTCAGGAACAGGTGCAGGCAGCCGCACCCGAACAACCACAGCAGGAAGCTCCACCGCCTCGTACGGGCAATGCTGCCAAGCCAAAGCGTCGCAATGCCCAGCCACGGGCAGCATTGCCCGATTTCTCCGGATCACCGCAGGTCACCAAGGCAACAGCGGTGACGCTGGCACCGCTGCAACCAATGCGCCTGCGCGTGATCGATGCGGAAGATACCAGCGAGCCGATTATCGGCTGCCCGATGTTGACCCGTACGCGGCTCGGTATTCCGTTTCGCGGCGGTCAGCGCGTCGCCCGCTGTTCGGTTGGTTGGTCGATACACGATGAGGACGAGGTGTTGTTCTGCATGCATACACCGACCGCCGCCCAGTGCTGGAAAGAGCATCCAGAGCAGGTGGAGGTGCTGGCAGAGAAGCTGCGCCCGATCATCGAAGCCGAGCTTGCCGCGGAACATGGTGCTGATTAGGTGGTATTGGTTCCCCGATGGGTGGTTGGCCGACTAATCTGGTAGTGTCGACCCTCGTGGTCGACCACGAACCTTTGGTTCGTAAAGCGGCTGGCACCTACCGACTCGCACGGACAAACTATTGCCATTCCAACGCGAGGAACAATCTCCCGAGCGAACACTATCACCGGAGACATGGCTCCTTGCCGCCTTCGGCGGAGCGAGTACAAGACTCTCGACTACCGATGGTTGCCGATGAACACGCCAAAGCGCCGCTCCAGTTCGGAGCGGCGCTTTCTGACTGCTATTTCGGGTTCTTGAAGTTTTCCGGCGGACCTAGTTTGGTGCGACCCGTGTACGGGCTGGAATCCATAATTGGTGCATGCTCGCGGATGTAGGCTTCGACCTGGGCGGGAGTGTGGGTACGCAGATCCAGGGCCGGGTACTTGAGATCGTGTGGCATGTAGAGGTGGAACGTCGTCGCGATCGGCTCGGTGCGCTCCATCTCGACCCAGTAATCATAAAGACTCTGTAGCCAACCGAAGTCGTTGGCGCGTACGCGCCAAAGTGCTACCGCAGCACCGCGCTCATAGGTGAGTGCCTCGCTGAAGTACACCTGGCCGCCGCCATCGGTGATGATCTCTTTGACATCCTCGTAGAATCGGGGCGAGCCCTTCAGCGTGAACTGATGTCCGCTGATGAACGCCTTCGGTCCCACTGCCATATCGGCAGGTTGGTGACTCTTCTTGCGATTCCAGATCATGACCGGCATTGGAAGCAATCCTTAACTCGTGAAAACACCCGCTGCCGATGTGATCGGCACCTAGAGTATACCGCGCGGTTGTCTCTATTCTAGACAGCGCTGAACACACACACGGCGTTCTGACCACCGAATCCGAAACCGTTCGCCAGCGCGTTCTTTACCTCTAACTTGCGGGCCACATTCGGTACGTAATCCAGATCACACGCGGGATCCTGGTTCTCCAGATTGATCGTTGGCGGCACGATACCGTCCCGAATCGCCAGAATGCAGGCCAGAGAGGAGACAGCGCCCGCGGCACCGAGCAGATGGCCAACCATACTCTTGTTGGCGCTCAGCGCCAGCTTGTGGGCGTGGTCACCGAATGCCTGCTTCACCGCACCTGTCTCGGCGATATCGCCGATGTTGGTGGCTGTCGCATGGGCGGCAACGTACTGGAAGTCCTCGGGCTGTAGCTGGGACTTGTTCATCGCCTGGCGCATGGCACGGCTCGCACCCTTGCCCTCGGGATCCGGTGCGGTGATGTGGAAGGCGTCGCAGGTGTAAGACCCACCACCAACAGCAGCGATAACATGAGCACCGCGCCGGGCAGCGTGCTCTTCGCTCTCCAGGATCGCCACTCCAGCGCCCTCGGAGAAAACGAAGCCATCACGATTGATATCGAACGGGCGGCTCGCACCGGTTGGATTGTCGTTGTTTTGACTTAGGGCACCCATATTGCTCAGACTGGCGATCGCGACCGGGGTGATTCCACCCTCGGTGCCACCCGTAATGACCACATCGGCATCGCCGCGCTGGATCATATTGACGGCATCGACGAATGCCTGGATACCGGCCGCACAAGCCGCGACCGATGTCACGGTGGGACCGTGAACATCGAACTGCATGGCAACCTGGCAGCTGGCCATATTCGGCGCGAACACCGGAATCAGGAAGGGACTGACCCGCTTCGAGCCACCCTCGTTCATCACCTGAACTTCCTTCTCGATGACGGGGAAGCCGCCACCACCGGTGTTCATCATGATGCCGATGCGATCCCGATTCTCATCGGTGATCTCCAGTCCAGACATCGCCAGCGCTTCTCTTGTGGCGGCGACACCGAACTGGGCGAAGCGATCCATGCGCTTCGCGGCTTTGAAGTCCATGAAGTCCCGCGCCTGGAAGTCCGGCACCTCACCGGCGATCTTCACTGCCAGATCGCTGGTATCGAAGCTCTGAATATGTCGGATACCAGATCGACCTTCAGTCAGGCCATTCCACAGGGCATCCACTCCGATGCCGAGTGGGCTTACGGCTCCCACGCCGGTCACGACTACTCGCGTCACCTGGTGATTCCTTTCCGCGCCGATATGTTCGGCCAATTCACATCCTTAACCACTCTATAAGCACGTATTCTAGCCAACCATGATCCGGTTGCCTATGACTCAGCGAGTCCGAGATCTTTCAGACTCAGGGTGGTGAGGCTCTTGTCGATACGCTTGTTCAGACCAGCGAGCACGTTTCCGTTGCCGAGTTCGATCAACGTGGTGATGCCGGCACTGGCCATCGTCTGAATCGTGGCGGTCCAGTTCACGCCGCGAATCACGTGGGTACGCAACTCCTCGCGAATCTCGCTGGCTGTGGTCAATGGCAGACCGGTGCTATTGGCGATTACCGGCATGGATGGATCGTACAACGTCTCCTCATCAAAGAGGGCGTTGAGTTGCTCCGCTGCCGGTGCCATCAGATCGGAGTGACTGGCGATACTGATTGGCAGCCGCGCCACGCGACGAGCCCCGGCAGCCTTCGCCAGTTCCTCAAACCGATCCATCGGTGCCACCTCGCCGGAGACAACGATCTGGCCTGGACAGTTGAGATTGGCCATCGTCAACACATCACCTCGTGCCGCTTCGTTAACCAGTTCGGCCAGCTTGTCATCATCCAAACCAAGTACGGCAGCCATTGCACCCGGGCGCACAGCACCGGCATCGGCCATGTATTCGCCGCGCGCGGCCACCAGTTTCAGACCCGTGGTGAAATCGAAAACGTCGGCGGCCAGGAGCGCGGTGAACTCCCCCAGGCTGTGACCTGCGACCATATTCGGAGCGAGGTATGCGTCAGCCTTCTTCGCTTTCTCGCTCAACGCTGCCAGCGCCATGGCGCTGCAGGTGTAGATCGCGGGCTGACTGTTGCGGGTATCCGCCAGCTCATCCTCCGGTCCGTTGAACATCAGGTGGCCGAGGTCGAATCCGAGCGTCTCATTGGCCGAATCCAGCATCTCCTTGGCGGCTTTGCTGTGTTCGACGAGCGACTCGCCCATCCCGATGCTCTGGCTCCCCTGGCCGGGAAAGACGAACGCATACGATGTCCCCAACCGATCCATGATCGACATTGATTCCCTCCCCGTTGAATGGCGATCCTCTCGCCGTGACTAAACTCGGGTGTTCCAGAGAGCGAGATATCGCTTCCACGAGAACGCCAGTGTCAGCACCATGATCACAATCACACCGAGCGCCGTCTGCTCCCGACCGCTCCACCAGATACCGACGATACCCACGGCATAGACAATCAGTTCCAGCGCGATCCGCACTGGTCCGGAGACGGGATGGGTGGGCTCGCGACCCGTAGGAACGAATCCCGGTGTGCGATATCTGCCCCAGATCGTGCCGGTGAGCATAATCATCGTCACCGCCAGGATGGCGCCGAACACACCCTTACCGGGCAGATGCCAGCCGATGAGCCCAATGCCGATCAGGCTGGCGAGTTCCATCACGAATTGACCGATATCACCAATGCCAACCGGAAGCCGCTGCGGTTGCTCTTCGCTCACGCTGCGTCCCACCGCTTCAAGACCAGTACTGCATTCTGACCGCCGAGTCCAAAACTGTGCTTGGTCATCGCGCGAATCTCGGCTGGTTGAGAGGTCGTCACCACATTGAGTCCCACCTCAGGATCGGGTTTCGTCTGATTGCGGGTCAGCGGAATCATCTGCTCGTGCATGGTGAAGACGGACATAGCGGTTTCAAGCGCACCCGAGGCGGCCATACCGTGACCGAAGGCACCCTTCACCGATGTCACCGGGATCTCGCTCCCACGCTCTCCCAACGCGATCCTGATGGCGTTGGCTTCAGCCACGTCCCCGGCGGGTGTCGAGGCGGCGTGCGCGTTGACGTGATCGATCTCATCAGCGGAGATACCGGCGTCTGCCAGCGCGTCCGTGATTGCCTTGGCCGCGCCGAGACCCTCAGGTTGGGGGGCGATGGGATGGTAGGCGTCGTTCGATGTGGCGAAGCCGGCGATCTCGCAGTAGATGTGAGCGCCGCGATTCAGCGCATGCTCCAACTCCTCCAGCACCAGCATGCCAGCACCTTCGCCCAGAATGAAGCCAGCGCGATCCGCATTGAATGGGCGGCTGGCATAATCCGGATTGTCATTGGAATCGGTGCAGAGCGCCTTCATTGCCTCGAATCCGAGTGCGAAGAGCGGATGCTGGGTGCTCTCCATGGCCCCGGCGATCATCAGCGGCGCCTTACCCCACTTCACGGCATCGAAACCATCACCAATCGCCTGGCTACCGGTCGCGCAGGCCGTCACCACGGTGCTGCTGGGACCCATCATGCCGAACTGCTTCTGGATGGTGTAGCCACCGATATTGTGCGGAAATGTGACGTGGAGATGCGGTGGGACCCGGGCGGCGCCATCGCGCTCAATGTACTGTTCGTGGACCGAGAGCATATCGTCATAGGTTCCACCGATACAGTTGCCCGCGGATACACCGGCAGCGCGCAGGTCGATCACCGGTTGCAGATCGTCATCCAGCAGTCCGGCGTCGATCATGGCTTCACCGGCGGCCTCCATGGCCATGCGGGTGTAGCGGCTCGAGTTACGCAGCGCCTTGCCGGAGAGGAAGCGCTGAGGGATGTCATCGTCATGGACATCAGCGCGGAGCAGGCATTTGTGGATAGCGGCATCCAGATTGGCTGCGCGCCGGATGCCGGTTTCGCCCGCCAGCACCTTCTGCCAGGTTGCGCGGGCGGAGGTCGCGAGAGAACTGATCACCCCCACACCGGTGACCACGACTCGCCTGGGTTGAAAAAGTTGCATACACCGTATCCTATAGGAGCAGACACATCGTCGGTTCCGTAACCGTTAGCTTGAGTTTACCGGAGTTCCGGCATGGATGACGGCTCGCGACCGTACAGAGATAGCGAATGCTATCCTTAATCATGGTGGATCGCCTGTGCATCCGCCGTACGTACGTTGTTGAGGAGCGAGCACTACCGAGCTATGTCCAGGCCGTTGCTCTTCGTCCTACTGCTGGCGCTGTCCCTGCTGCAGTTCACGGTATTCGCTCGTTACGCTCCGTTCGGAGCGGCCCCAAACATCTTGCTTGTGGTTCTCTTCTTTCGCTGTACACGGTCAAGCTTGCAGGAATCGCTGGCCTGGGTATTTCTGTTTGGACTGGTACTGGACATACTGGGGATGGATCCGCTGGGTATCCACAGCCTTGCTATGATCCCGATGGTGCTGGCGGCGCAGCCGTTGCGAGCGCGCCCCTGGGCGATCAATCCGATGAGTGTACTGCTGCTGATTGCGGTGGCCGCTCTGTTCAACAATCTATTCCTGAGTGTGGTGCGCGGCGGCGTCAATCTCGTTGATGTCCTCATTCAAACCGTCATGCAGCTTATCTTCGTACCAATCGTTTATGCCATCTATCGACGTATATACAAGCGATAGGTACGAGGAGCGCCACACAAGGTCGTCAACTGGAGAAAGTATTCGTGTTCCGACGTCGTAAACGCATGCAATATGATCCTCCCGGAGAGCGCAAGCAGAAGAATCGCTCCAACCGGCATCTGCGGGTGGATCAGGTGGAACTCAACCGGCGCACGCTGTTGATGAAGGCTGGTCTCGTGGGTGTGTTTACCACTATGGCTGCCAAGCTCGGTTATATGCAGGTTGTGCAAGGCGATGAATACCGAAAAACAGCCGAAAAGAATGTCATCAAAACGGAGTTCCTGCCGCCAGCGCGTGGTTTGATTGTCGATCGCAAGGGACGTCGATTGGCGGAGAACCGCCGAAGCTGGGAACTGCGCGTTTATCCCAATCAATTGCCAGATGCTGACGATGCACCGCAGGAACGTCAGCGGGTGTTGGACACGCTGATCTCGGCGTTGCAGATCGAGGACACGCTCGTGGCCCAACAGGCGGGTATGCGCAGAGGCAGCGAGGCCACGGTCTTCAGCCGCGTCGCTTCCATGTTGGGGTATCAGGGCGAACAGGCGCAATCGATGGTGGCTTACTGGACTTCCGCGCTCAAACGCGAGATCTATCTGAATCTCACCCCCAATGGTGGACTCAGCCAGGATGACGCCGCTCGTTTTCGCGCCTCCATCAACGAGCTTCCCGGAATTCTGGTGATGAACCGGCTCCACTGGCAGATCGAGAATCAGTGGAGCAAACGATTGCCAGTAACGATCGCCAAGGATGTCCCGCGCGAGACAGCGCTCAAGCTTGAGGCCAACAAGATCTATCTCCCTGGCGTCGAACTGGATGACGCTGCCCTAGTGCGGCAGTATCTCGGTGGCGAGGTGATGAGCCATGTCATCGGCTACGTTGCGCCGATTCAGGCGGCGCTGGTCGATGACCCGCGCTGGTTAGGCCCGAATGGTGAACGCGTCTATGAGCAGAACGATGTCATCGGCAATGTTGGTATCGAGCGCGCGATGGAGCGGGAACTCCGCGGAACGCGAGGTCGACGCGAGGTCGAGGTCGATGCCGTGGGTGTGCAGCAACGCATCATCCCGGGGAGCACGAAGGAACCGGTGCCGGGTGAGAATGTCTGGTTGACGATTGATCTGGAGTTGCAGCGCGTCGTGGGTGCAGCTCTGGAGGAGCAAGTCAACGCCGCCGCGGTAGCGAAAGTTGCGGCTAACGAGAGACGTTTGGGCGAAGGACTTGACCGCGAGTGGAAGATACCGGTGGCTGGTGCCGTCGTTGCCTATGACCCGCGTAATGGCGAGATTCACGCCATGGTCAGCTACCCCTATTACGACAATCAGCTCTTCATCAGCGGTATCTCCTATCGCAAATGGAATGAGTACGTCGATCCGGATGGCCCGAAGGCGTTCCTGAATCGATGCGTGGATGAGGCGTATCCGCCGGGATCCACGTATAAGGTGTTCCTGGCGGCCAGCGCATTGGATCGAGGTGCGATCTCACCCGAAACTACCTTTGGGTGCACGGGGGCGATTACGGTGCCCGATGCCTTGAATCTCGCCAGCCGTCAGCCGTGGGCGTGTTGGGTTGGCTGGAACTCAGGTGCACATGGTTCCTTGAATCTGTACGATGCGATCGAGCAATCCTGCGACGTCTATTTCTACAACGTCGCTCCCGAGCGCGAGGAGGTTGCCGGTGCGGATTCACCGCTGTTCTACTGGGATTCGAACCTCCTTTCCGGCGATATTCTCAGCGACACCAAGCACGTCTTCGATGGTGTCGGTATCTCCAGCATCGTCGAGGATATGACGGAGAAGTTCTGGTTTGGCAAGAAGACCGGAATCGAACTCGATGACTGGCCAGGCTTCTTCCCGACACCGAAATGGAAGATTGAGACGCTAAGCGAGAGCTGGACGCTGGGTGACTCCCTCAACCTCAGCATCGGTCAAGGCGAGTTCCGGGCTACGCCGCTGCAGATGGCATTCAATACTGGAATCATCGCCAGTAATGGCGAGATTCGCCGACCGCGACTCGTTCACAAGTTGACGGATACGCTACCGCGAGTTCAGCACTCGCTTGGCGAATCACCGGAGGCGTCACCGGTCGGATCACCATCGGCTGCTGCCACCCCCACGGCGGCCTTCACGCCATCTCCAACGGAGGAGGTGCAGCGCACCGAACCCGATGGCCAACTTGGCATGCAGGAGCACTCCCTCTCCGTTGTGCAGGAAGGCATGCGCCGGGTAGTTCAGGGTGAGTATGGGACCGCGCGGAAAAATAGCTCGGATGGTTCTACCAAGTGGCCGAAGTTGAATCCGACAGCCCAGATCACCGATGGCACGATCGAGCAGATCAATGTCGCCGGGAAGACGGGTACAGCGGAGTTCGGCTTGCTGGACAAGATCGGTGCTGCTGATACGCACGCCTGGTTCACATGCTATGCGCCGATGGAGGATCCTGAGATTGCCGTGGCGGTGATCATTGAGGCAGGTGGTGAAGGATCGAGCTTCGCAGTGCCTGTTGCTGACGCCGTTTTGCGTGGATACTTTGAGTTAACTGGCCGGCGCGAACGGGGCGTTGTGCTCTCCAAGGATCCGCTGCCGGTCTAGCAGGCAAAGGAGCTGAGCACATGTCTGACACGGATGTCAGCACCATGCGGCTACATCACGTGGGCTACGTGGTGCGCGATCTGGCCGCAGCAACAGCGATCTATTCGTCGCTTGGATTCGAGGTCGGCCAACCATTTGCTGTACCTGAACAACATATCGTTGCCGTCACCATCCACGCCGGGAGTGGCTGGGTTGAGTTGATTCAGCCCACCGATCCGGAAGGTCCGATTGCCGCCTACATGGCCAAGAAGGGCGAGGGCGTTCATCACGTTGCTTTCCAGGTCGACGATATCGAAGCCAAACTGGTGGAGCTTAAGGCTGCCGGTGTGCAGCTGATTGATGAGACTCCCCGTACTGGTGCCCACAATTGGCGGATTGCGTTCATCCATCCGAAAGCCTGCAACGGCGTCCTCACCGAGATCGTTCAGGTGCCCGAGTGACGATATTCACGCCCATCGGAGCCTTCTTCGCTGAAACCGATCGGTTGAAGGAAACCAGACGCGCCTGTTGGATCTATTCCGAACGTCGACATGAGACGGTGGCGGAACACGTTTGGCACGCGACATTGCTGGCCCTGATCAATCGTGATTTGGCGCCCGACAACGTTGACCACAATCACGTTCGCGATCTGCTGACCGTGCATGACCTGGTCGAGGTTTATGCCGGTGATACCTCCGTTTGGGATGAGAACGGGAACCTTACTGCTGCCGATCGAGAGCAGGCTGCCGGGGAACGTCTGATGCGGCTCCTGCCGCCGGATAGTACCGTAACTCACTGCATTGATTCGCTTTGGCGGGAGTTCCAGGATCAACAGACGATCAATGCCCAATGGGCGCGATCGATCGATTCCCTGCATCCGCTGTACAACAGTTGGGCACCCGGAGCCGCTGGTCATCCCCGGTCTTTGACACCGGATAACTACCGGTCTGCGCGCAAGCGTGTCCCACTTGATCGCTTCGGTGCTATCGGAGGGACATCGTGGTGGCTGATCAATCAGGCGATGAACCAGGGGTTGATGCCGATAGCGGATGATCTGCCTCTGAGTGCATACGACGATATCGTCGAACTGATGACAGCCAGGACACGATTCGTGACGGAGACGGATGCGCTGAAGACGGTCATGCGCGCTAACCATATTCTGGCTGCAAATCGCGACGAATCGGTGGCGGAGCATTGCTGGCAGACGACGCTGCTTGCATTGCTTTGGCGAGACCATATACCTGCGGGTGTTGATATCAACCGGGTGATGGATCTCCTTGTTGTCCACGATTTGGTTGAGGTCTATGCAGGTGACATTCCGATCGAGCTGGTGCAGGACTGGGACGCTGTGCGCGCGGACGAGGACGCAGCCCGAACCCGGTTGATTGATTTGCTGCCCGACGAATTCTCCAGAAATCTCGTTGGTGAGCTGATCGCCGAATTCCTGGCGCTGGAGACGCCTGATTCCAGATTTGCGCGTGCTCTCGATGTGATTCATCCCACGCTGATGACCTGGGGTCCAGGTTTCCATCTCCATCCTGACTATCAGAATCGGACACCGTCCTATGCACGCATGCGCGAGCGCAAGATGCAGCACATCGCAGACTATCCGGTATTGGTTGAGGTATTTGATGATCTGCTTGAGGACGCTATAGAACGTGGGTTTGCAGGGCCGTAGGGTAGAACCGCGGACAAAAACGGGCGAAGGGGAATGACATGAGCGACAAATCACGCGAAATCACAACCGATTCAGGTATCTCTATTGATCCTCTCTATACCCAATCGGCAGCGCCTTACGACTTGCCTGCGCCGGGGACCTATCCGTTCACACGCGGCGTCCACGCCGGTATGTATCGCAATAGACGCTGGACGATGCGGCAGTATGCCGGTTTCAGTAGCGCTGAGGATAGTAACGCCCGCTACCGCCTGTTGCTGGAACGCGGTGTCTCTGGCCTGAGTGTCGCCTTCGATCTACCAACGCAGCTCGGTCTGGATTCCGACGACAAGCGAGCCTTTGGCGAGGTGGGGCGGGTCGGCGTGGCCGTGAGCACATTGGATGATATGCGCATCCTCTTCGACGGTATCGATCAGGAAGCAGTTACTACCTCGATGACGATCAATGCTCCCGCTTCCATGCTGCTGCTCATGTATCAGATCGTGGCCGAGGAACGTGGTGCCGACTCGAAGAAGCTGGGCGGTACGATCCAGAACGACATCCTGAAGGAATATGCTGCCCGCGGCACCTATATCTATCCACCGCGACCAAGTATGCGCCTGGTGACGGATACCTTTGCCTATTGCGGCGAGAATATGCCGATGTGGAACACGATCTCGGTGAGCGGATATCACATCCGTGAGGCTGGCTCGAGTGCCGCCCAGGAAATCGCGTTTACGCTGAGTGACGGTATTGCTTATATGCAGGCCGCCATCGATTGCGGTCTGGACGCGGATGCCGTTGGTTCTCGCATCAGCTTCTTCTTTGCCTCGCACTCCAATCTGTTTGAGGAGGCCGCCAAGTTCCGGGCTGCCCGGCGGATGTGGGCGCGGATCATGAAGGAGCGCTTTGGTGCCACCAATCCGAAGGCGATGATGCTCCGCTTCCATACCCAGACGGGTGGTGTCACCCTCACGGCTCAGCAGCCGTTGAACAACGTCGTGCGGGTGGCGTATCAGGCGTTAAGCGCAGTGTTGGGTGGGACTCAAAGCCTGCACACGAACGGTTACGACGAGGCGCTCGCGATTCCAACCGAGGAGTCCGCCACGCTGGCGTTGCGCACACAGCAGATCCTGGCCGAGGAGACCGGTGTGTCCGAGACGGTTGATCCGTTAGCGGGATCGTTCTTCGTCGAATCGCTCACCGATCAGTTGGAAGCGAAGGCGCAGGAATGGATCGATGCGATTGACGAGCGCGGTGGCGCGGTTCAGGCGATCGAGCATGGTTTCGTCCAGAACGCGATTGCCGAGAACGCCTATCGCAAGGAAGTGGCGCGCAGTTCCGGCAACGAGATCGTAATCGGGGTCAATCGCTACGCCGATACCTCGGCCAGCGAGGCTCCGATTCACCTGCACAAGATCGATCAGGAGATGGTTGCCCGCCAGATGGCTCGCACCACGGCGTACAAAGAGAATCAGGATCGTGAAGCCGTCGATTCCGCGCTGCAAACGGTACGCAACGTTGCGGCCGGGAACGATGAGAATCTGTTGCCATACATGAAGCAGGCACTGTTGGCCGGTGCCACCCTTGGTCAGGTTGCCAACGCGTTGAGAGACGTCTACGGCGAACATCACGCCGAGGGGTGATATTCCCCGTGACCCCGGGGTTAACCTGTGGGGTTCGTTCGCATACCTATCTTCGGAGGACTCATGGGACAACATCAGTCAGTGATCGTCATTGGTGGTGGCGTAGTGGGCTCATCGATCGCCTGGCATATTGCCCGGCGAGGGGAAAGTGTGACCCTGCTTGAGGCCCGGTCAATCGCGGCGGTTGCGTCTGGAGCGAGTGCTGGTGGAGTCCGTCAGCAAGGACGCGATCCCCGCGAGATGCCATTGGCGATCGCTGCCATCGAGCGCTGGCGCACGCTCGAGGATGAGCTGGAAGCCGATCTGCATTACTACCGCAATGGTCATCTGGTGGTCTACGCCACCGCTGACGAGGTGGAGGCGGGTCGGAAGTCCGTTGAGACCCAGCGGCAACTTGGGCTTGAGATCGAGATGGTCGAAGGTCCGGCACTAGCCGAACTCGCACCTGGGTTGGCTCCGGAATTTGTTGCCGGTAGCTACACCCTCAACGATGGTCACGCTGATCCGACACGCACTACCCAGTCGTTTGCCCGGGCCGCCGAGCGGAGCGGTGCAGTTATCCGCGAGGGCTCGGAGGTTGAGCGACTCCTCCTTGATGGTGATCGCGTCATTGGTGTCGAGACCAAGGGCGAGAAGTTATACGCTGACCACGTCGTTATCGCCGCTGGAGCCTGGGCGCGGGAACTGGTTCGTCCGCTGAGTATCGATCTTCCCTTCGAAGCGCATGGCTTGCAAATGTTGCTGACCCGGCCCATGCCGGCCTTGCTGAAACAGGTCGTCGGAGCCGCCGGAAGACCGTTGAGCCTGAAGCAGTTGCGCGAGGGTAACTACCTGATTGGCGGTGGCTGGCCGGGCGATATCGACATGGTTTCAGGCAAGGGGCGCGTGCGTGAGCAGAGCGTGCAGGGGAGTTTCGAGACGGCCTCTGGCGTTTTTCCTGAGTTGAGGAAAACCGAGGTCGAGCGATCGTGGGTTGGTATCGAGGCGATTAGTCCGGATGGCGTTCCCATTATCGGGAACGCGCCCGGCTATACCGGTCTCGTAATCGCCGCGGGCTTTAGCGGGCATGGATTCGCGCTTTCGCCCACCACAGGTCAGTTGGTCAGCGAACTAGTACTGGACGGCGCCCCATCGATTTCATTGGATGCGTTCGCAGTTGATCGATTTGATGCGGGAGACAGCGTCCAGCGGATCGTGCCAAGCGCCGGTTAACAATCGGTAGTCGGGGGCACGGGGCACGCTTCGCTGCTCGTGCTTTGCACTCGGCCGCCTTCGGCTGTGCCCCCCTGAGAGGGTTGTTGACGTCTGACGTCTTCCCTCCGGGGACCATAAAGGTCGCGACTACCGACTGCTATATGGTGTCTACTGGTAGTTCACGATATCCGGTACTGGATCCATCTCATAAATCTCCTCCGGTGTCATCAGGCGGCTGTTATCCCACCATTCGACATCGCCCTTGTAGAAGATCTTGAAACCAGCGTACTCAATTGGGTGCTCGGTGATGATGACCCGATAGGTCTCCTTCTTCATCTCCGGTGTGCCGTGTCCATCCTCGTTCATGATGAGGTCAACACCCGAAACGGGTTGAACCTGATCCTTATTGGCCACGGAGTAGACGTGGAACTGGTGGATGATAAGCATCTTGCGTGGCAGCCCATACAGATCAGAGAGACCGACAAGCCAGTTCTGGGCGCGAGTTACATCGGATGCATCGATTTGCCCCAGCGCTTCGCCCGGAACACCATCGACCGGCAGGTGGAACTCGGGATCAATCGCCAGGTGGACGTGCTTGTAGCGCATCCAGCGCTCGAGACCCTCGTAGTCCTCATGGGGTGCTTTGCGCCCCATCTGCACATCGATGAACAACTGCATATCGTTGTTGTGTGTGAAGATCGTGTACTCGTCCAGCCAGGCGCCATCGGTGTCGGCCACATACATGCCATCCGCACCGGGATCGCGCTGTGCCACGGAACCGATCAGCTCGAATCCGTTCACCCACGACCGATCATCCGGGCGTACTGCTTCGTATTCCAGCCGCTGTGCTTCCAGGATCGGCAGAAGCTCTTCGGGAGAGTATTCGCCCAGGATACCCATGGTATCCACACCCGGGAATCCATAATAAAGCAGGACACGATGGTCTGGCAGGATACCCTGATCGAAGAGTCCGCCAAGTGGAGCATCCGGCACCGTCCGATTCTGGCTCGGTGGATTCTCCTCGCTTGGAACCAGATCAGCCTGGGCCAGCAACCCGGCAGGAACCATGGCACCGCCAGTGGCCGCCAAACCGAGTTTGATCAGGTCGCGACGATCGATCTTGCCTCGAAGTTCAGGCCGCGGTGTGATGATTTTGAAAGACAACGTTTCCCCCTGACAGTATCGGGTGCCTTCCGGGCTCCCGCGTGTTCACGTGGTGCGTTCGTATCCAATGATACCCGAGCACCGACCGGATCATTGCGTGGTGAGTATCGCCGCCGGTGGGTGATAGGTCACGAACCCATTTGTGCGGCAACTTTCGCGTGCCAACAGGCAGAGTTGTGCACTCGTTACACCATCTATTAACGTCGCGCGGCTATGTCCGGTTTTGTGGATGATAGCGAGGAAATCGTGCAGGAGTTCCGTATCACCACCGGCATGACCGCCGCCCTCAAGATCAAGATGGAGTCTGTCGGTACGAGGTGAGTGGTGGTGACTCACTACCACTTCGTTACTGTAGAAATCGAACTCCATCGTTCCCTTGTAACCAATGAAACGGCCACCCCGTTTCGCGGCGGAGCGACGGGCATAGAAGTTCTGCGTATAGGTCATGTGGGAACCATCGGCATACTGCAGGATCGCCGTCGCCGAATCGTGATTGCCCGTATCCACCGCGAAACTGCATTGCCAACGACCATCCCACCAGTTCTCCGCCTCGCGTAGATCCGGTATGATGTCTTGCATATAGAACAGATTCCTCTGGCTCTCCGGACAAGTGTCCTGCTTCGGACAATCCAGGCAGTAAAGCCCCGCGGGCATATCGCCGGTGAAGATGTTTTTGCTCTCCACTGCCACGATTCGCTCCGGTACCTTCCCGATCAGGTGAGTGAGGTAGTCGAAATCGTGTGTGGTCTTCTGCAACCAGAGCCCGCCGGTGAGTGCATCGTTGCGCATCCAGCCGTGATAGTAGTTGGAACCATAGAACGGGACATTGTTGACGGCTTGCACGTTCTCGACATCGCCCAAAACACCGGAATCGATGACATCCTTGGCCATGTGCCAGAGTCGGCTCAGTCGTAGCGGGAAGCTGACGACGACCTCACTGGTGCTGGTTTGTGCGGCCTGATAGAGATCGAGCGCCTGATCCATGGTGATACTGACCGGCTTCTCCAGGAAGAGAGGAAGGTTCCGCGCCAGCACCTTCTTCGCATATTCGGTATGGAGATTGCAGGTGGTACCGATCATCACCGCATCCGGTGCGGCAACATCCAGCATCGTATCGACATCCGGATAGAACTCTACGTTGGCCAGTTTGTCAGCATTCCAGATAGCGCGGATGTGTTCCTCGTTGGGATCAACAGCGGCAACGAGATTGAGATCAGCATTGAACTTGTCCAGCTCGTCGAGCAAGAAGCGGATTCGGGCACCCATCCCGATGACAGCGAGTCTTTTCATTCGTGTTCCTCCCGAGAACAGTTGGTGAGCACAGTATCCGTCAATACCGGGTAGAGCGAAACACAAAGGGTGGTCAGGCGTACGCCCAACCACCCTCGATAATCACGGCACTACAAGATGATCGAACCGAACAAGAATCCGAGTGCAACCGAGATGGCGATATTGATCACACCGGGGATCACAAACGGATGATCGAAGACATACCTGCCGATACGCGTTGAGCCGGTATCGTCCATCTCCACCGCCGCCAGCAGGGTCGGATAGGTGGGGAGGACGAACAGCGCGCTCACAGCCGGGAAAGCAGCAATAGCGGCCAGCGGCGCGACGCCAATCGACAGTGCGGTTGGCATGAGTGCGCGGGTTGTCGCTGCCTGCGAGTAGAGCAGCGCCGAAGCGAAGAAGAGCACGATCGCCAGTGTCCACGGATGATCCGTCAGGAGATCACCGGCGGTGTCCTTGATCCAGCCCTCGTTGTACTTCACGAACGCGGTACCGAGCCATGCCACACCTAGTACACAGACGACTGCGCTCATACCGCTCTTGAAAACGGAGGCGCTGAGCACGTTAACCGTGTTCACCTTGCAGGTGAGCGCGATCACGGTGGCGACACCGAGCATGATGGCGATGATGGCGGCGTCACGGCCGATGATTGGCAGGGTGGATGTAACCGCCTGGACTATCTTCTCACCGGCATCGTTCGTCACGATGGATTCCGTCGTCTTGTCATAGAAGAGGTGCTTGCCGAGCGCATTCGTCTTCAAGCCCACCTTGTCCGAGATCATGGTGGCATAGATCATGACGATCACCAGCCCGCTGAGGAAGACCATCACGCTCTTCTTGCCAGTCGCCGGAATCTCGTCCTTGCTTTCGCCCTTGGGTGGAGCAACCACACCTGCCTGGAGGCGTTCCTGATAGATATCCAGTGTGTGGAGTTGCGCTGTACCCCGCGCCTTGTCGATCATCATCATGATCGCAGCGGTGATCATACAGGCGATGAATGTCGCCGGAATGGCAATCGCCAGCAATTGCAGGTAGTCGACACCTTGCGGTTCCAACATCGCGGAGAAGGCGACGACCGCGGCCGAGATTGGCGAGGCCGTGATCGCCATCTGCGAGGCGGGTACCGCGATCGAAAGCGGCCGCGATGGCCGCATATCGTTCTCTTGTGCGACCTCGGTGATTACCGGGTTCATCGAAAATGCGGTGTGACCGGTACCTGCCATGATCGTCATCAGGTAGGTGACGATCGGTGCCAGGAAGTTTAGGTGTTTTGGATTCTTACGCAGGATCTTCTCCGCAATCCGCACCAGATAATCCATACCGCCAGCGACCTGCATGGTGGCGATCGCCGCGATCACCGCCATGATGATGGTGATAACATCGACCGGCATCTGATCAGCGCTGATCGTGACACCGAGGATCGCGAGGGCCAGAAGACCCGCACCGCCCGCGAAACCGATGCCGATACTGCCCAAACGGGCACCCAGGAAAATGAACGCGAGAACTACAAGGAACTGCAGAAACATCATCATGATGTTTACTCCCCACTCGTAAAACTATTGGTTTGTTGAATCGCTACTCTGTGACCGACACCACATCCGGGTCCGGTTGCTGATAGATAGTGCCGTTATAGGCCGGGTTAATCAGATTGGCTGGTGAGAGGATCTCATTCAGTTCGGTTTCTCCCATCAATCCCATCTCCAGCACCACCTCGCGCACGGATTTGCCCGTTGCGGCGCAGCGGCGTCCGATCTCATCCCCCGCAGCGTGACCGATGCGCTCGTTGAGATAGGTGACGATACCGATTGAGTTCATCACGTAGGCCATGCAGACATCTTCGTTGACGGTGATGCCATCAATGCAGAGTTCTCGTAGTGTGCGGGAGCCGTTGATCAGGAGATCAACGCTCTCGAAGAGGCACTGCCCGATCACCGGTTCCATCACGTTCAGCTGAAGTTGACCGGCTTCGGAGGCCATCGTCACCGCCATGTCATTCCCGATCACCTTGAAGCAGATCTGGTTGACGACTTCCGGAATGACCGGATTGACCTTGGCCGGCATGATCGATGAGCCAGCCTGGCGCTCTGGCAAGTTGATTTCGTTCAGACCGGCGCGCGGTCCGGAGGAGAGCAGGCGGAGATCGTTGCAGATCATGCTTAGTTTAGTGGCCAGCCGCTTCAATGCACCATGCATGGAAACATAGGCACCGGTATCCGAGGTGGCCTCGATCAGACACTCTGCAGGGACCGTTGGCAGACCGGAGACGTCCGCCAGCATCCGCACCGCCATCTCGGAATAGCCCGGAGGTGTGTTCAGCCCGGTACCGATAGCGGTAGCGCCGAGGTTCACTTCAAGCAGGAACTGGGCGACCATATCCAGGAATCGCCTTTCCTCCTGCATTAACACGGCGAAGGCGTGGAACTCCTGTCCCACGGTCATCGGCACGGCGTCCTGAAGCTGGGTGCGCCCCATCTTGATGATGTCTTTGAACTCGACGCCCTTCGCCTCGAACGAATCGGCCAGGTGCTGGATCTCGTCGCGCAAATTCTGGACGACGGCATAGACGGCGATACGGAAACCGGATGGATAAGCGTCGTTGGTCGATTGGCTCTTGTTGACGTGATCGTTGGGATTGATGACATCATAGCGGCCCTTCGGCAGTCCCAGTACTTCGAGGGCCAGATTGGCAATGACCTCGTTGGCATTCATGTTGACGCTGGTGCCAGCGCCACCCTGATAGACATCCTCAGGGAACTGATCCAGGCAGCGACCCTCATTCAGGATGAGATCGCAGGCTGCCACGATCGCGTCCGCCTTCTCCGGTTCGATGGTATGGAGCTCCTTGTTCGCTAACGCGGAGGCTTTCTTGACCATGACCAGACCACGTACGAACTCCGGGTGATCACCGATTGTGCCGGAGCTGATCTTGAAGTTATCTAGGGCCCGCTGCGTGTGGATGCCGTAATAGGCATCCGCTGGCACCGCCAGCTCGCCGAGCAGATCCTTTTCGATACGCGTCATGGTCATTTTTCCTGCCGTCCTTTCGAGGCGATAGCCTTTGTGGAGCGTCGCTGCTGCACACTGTTACTGTATCGCGTGCTTAGGAAATGACAATGTATTTTGTGCGTTCGGTACAAGCAACTATGGCATCAGCACACGAATCTTAACCTTGTGATCGTGGCGGAACCTCCTCACGATCCATTGGGTTGTCGGGATTACTGCCCGCAGTCTGCAACGGATAGGTGGCCAGAACCTCATATCGGGGGCCATCCTGCTCCAGATAGCTCCGGATCAGCTGCACCTCCGTCACGGGGAAACTGACCTGGTGGTTCTTGCCCGCCAGATGGTGCTCTTCGAGTTGAGCGAAGGCCTCGCGAATCTGTTCCGGTAACGCCCCGACCTTAACGCCTTCTGTATCTCGCACGCGACCGAGAGTGATGTGAGGATGAAGCGGTTCTTCGTCGATCTCAATGCCGAAGTCATCGAGGAAATCCCCGAGATCGTTGTAGAGCGCTTCGAGTCGGTGCGTTGGTCCCCAGAGTCCCAGCCAGAGCACACGCGGTCTTTTCAGCGAGGGGAATGCGCCCGGTTCGGCGGTGCGGAGCTCAAAAGAGACGTGCGGTGCTACCGGGGCGCGCATTGTCATGCGCAGGAGTTCTCCCATTTCCGGTTCGATCTCGCCGAGAAAATGAAGCGTGAGATGTCCGTTGGCGGGATCTGTCCAACGCACGGGGAGATCGTTGCTCGAGAGGTGATCGATACAGGCCGAGAGTTGATCACGTACCGCATTTGGGAGCGGTACGGCGATGAACAACCGCCACGGTGTATCGGGCGTGATCTCCGGCAGCCGCGACTTTTTCGTGCGCTCGCGACGTTGTTCCGGTGTTCGTCGTTTTGGTCTTTGTGCGGCATCGTTCATGCCGTCATTGTACTCATGCGGCGTACAATAGAGGGCATTGTGTGGCGGGTCTGGTTCAGCGAAGGTTTTCGGCATGATCACAGCGTTTCTGGGTCCTCGAGGTACCTATACCGAGCAGGCGGCGGTTGAGTTCGCTGGCTCGGATGACAACCTGTTAGAGACGTTGAATTTTGCCGCCGCCGTCAAAGCCGTGGAGGATGGCCGGGCCGATTACGCCGTTGTCCCGGTCGAGAACTCCATCGAGGGACCGGTGAGTCAGAGTCTGGACATCCTCATCCGTGAGACGGATCTCATGCTCTGTGCGGAAGTCATCGTTCCGATCGATCACGTCCTGGTCGGTCAACCGGGAACCGATCTGGTGAATGTGACCACCGTGCATTCCCACCCGCAGGCGTTAGCGCAATGCAGTCATTGGCTGGATGCCAATCTGCCGACAGCCGAGCGCATTGCCGCCATGAGCACCGCTGGCGCGATTCGGCAAGTGGCGGAAGGGAGCGATCCGTCGGCGGTAGCGATTGGTCCGGAGCGAGCTCAGGTGCTCTATGGTGGCCAGGTTCTCGCCCGCGGTATCCAGGACGCGAAGAATAATCGCACCCGTTTTATGGCACTTGGACACACCGATGCTGAGCCAACTGGTCGGGACAAGACATTCATCGCCATGCGTATGGACAAGAACCTGCCGGGGAGCCTCCACAAGGCGCTGGGTCCGTTCGCGGCTGCGAATGTGCAGCTCACCAACATCATCACCCGGCCCACCAAATGGTTGCTGGGCGAATACGTCTTCCTCGTCGATTTCGAGGGACACCGCAAAGACCCGCATATCGCCACAGTGCTGGACGAGGTCCGTGAAATTACCGAAGAGCTCAAGGTCTTCGGCAGCTGCCCGCGGTTTGTAGAAAAGTAAACTCGGACCGATCGATCGCCCGTAGACCCGTACCGAGCGGGCGCATTTGAAATCTACGTCAGGCGAGGCCAACAGCGCCCATGAGTTGTGCGGGTTCTACTGTAGTTTTTCACGAAAGCATAGAAAACCGCATGACACTCTACATTGACGACAACCTCATGACCGGCATCATTGCCACACCATTTCGTGAGGGATGGATCGAATCAGACCTCGACGTACAGATTGTCCCAAATCTCACCGCAGATCGTGTCGATAAGGGCGATGTCGCGCTGATCTCGGTTGCCGAGGCCGCCTCTCTGGTGGATACGCACTTCATTGATCCCGCTATTGCCGTTGCTGGTGGCAACACGCCCGAATCGGCAATCAGCGCGATCGTGATGCGAACACCGGTACGACCGGATGGCGTTGAAGAGACGCCGATCCGGATGATCGATACCACCCCAACAGCCGAGCTCCTGATCCGGGCACTGCTGAGGCCGTATTTCGGTATCACCGGTGCGGGCTTCGTCTACGATTCCACCGATCCTGCCGCCGCTGAGGCACAGGTCGTGGTGTTGGATGGTCCGCGAGGACTTACTGATGCCGATCACGGGTATCAAGAGGATTTGGCCAAAGCCTGGTACGTCCTCACCGGCACACCGGTTGTCTATGCCGTTGCGGTTGTCGGTATCCACGCTGATGGTGGCGAGAAGGAGATCGCAGCGCTCAAGGAAGCGCTGGCGCTCGGGCAGGAGCGTCGTCGCGATGTTCGGCGCATCCTAGCGGGGGACGATGATTCGGTTGATCGCGATCGCCTGGCAGCGATGACGAACGGACTCCGCTATGAGTTGGACGCGACGGATGTTTGCAGCGCCAGCAACCTTCTTTCCCGCGGTACCTGGGGAACAAGCTGGCGTCGGCAACTGCCAGCGGTGAAGTAGCACCGTTATACTTGCGATATGTGGTGCCCGCAGTGGGCGTTTTGTTGTGCATTGGCGAGGTTTTCGTAGAGAAGCCCGGGGTCCATGTAGGAGCTGATCCTGAAAGGTATCAGCCAGACTCGGCGGAATCGCCCACCTAATGTTCGCGCCAGGTTTGGAGTAATCGATATATGGCAGCTTCGATGCAATCTTTCAGCACGACGCTCGATGAGCTTGAGCGTCGGCTTCACGAGATCGACCACACGATGGGCGATCCGGCTGTGGCGACTGACGCCACCCAGATCATGGAGCTTGGTCGCGAGCGGGCCGAGATGGAACCGCTGGTGAGTGCCTGGGTGGAGTACAAGAACCTGGACCAGCAGGCGGATGATGCCCGTGAAATGGCCGAGATGGACGATGAGTTCGCTGAGCTGGCCAAGGATGAACTTAAGACGATCAAGTCGCGCCAGGACGAGCTTGAACTCGAGATTCGCAAGCTACTGGTGCCGAAGGATCCGAACGATGAGAAGAATGTCATCGTCGAAATTCGCGCAGGTACCGGTGGCGACGAGGCTGCGCTGTTCGCGGCCGATCTCTTCCGCATGTACAGTCGCTACGCCGAGCGTATGCGCTGGAAGGCAGAGGTCATGAGTGCCACCGAAACCGACGGCGGTGGCTTCCGCGAGATCATCTTCGAGATTCGAGGCCAGGGTGCCTATAGCTATCTACGGTTTGAGTCGGGTGTGCACCGTGTGCAGCGCGTTCCGGTGACCGAGAGCCAGGGCCGGATTCATACTTCCACCGCGAGTGTGGCGGTGCTGCCGGAGGCGGAAGAGGTTGATCTGCAGATCAACGACAACGATCTCCGGATCGATGTCTACCGCTCCTCTGGACACGGTGGCCAGAGCGTGAACACCACTGACTCCGCGGTTCGTATTACGCACCTTCCGTCCGGCATCGTGGTGAGTATGCAGGACGAAAAGAGTCAGCTAAAGAACAAGTTGAAGGCGATGACCGTGTTGCGGTCACGCCTGCTTGAGGTCGAGCAGGCTCGTTTGGCCGAGGAGCGCGGCGATGCTCGCCGCAGTCAGATCGGTTCGGCCGAGCGCAGCGAGAAGATTCGGACCTACAACTACCCGCAGGATCGCATCACCGATCATCGCATTGGCAAGAGCATCAGCAATATCCCTGGTGTGATGAATGGCGCTATCGATCCGCTGATCGACGATCTCCGTGCCGCCGATGAAGCCGATCGCCTCAGCGAAGCCGGTATGGGCGACGCCGCGTAATGCCGGGGCACTGTAGACCCGGGTCGATCAAGCGCGATGCTGACGCGGCGTTGCGATCATTCGGTCGCGCTTGTGAGTTACCCGGGTTCAACGAACCAGCGTAGGTTCTTTCTCCCATGACATCATCTACAGAAACAATCCACGCCCTTCGCCAATGGGCTGCATCGGTCCTGATGGGTGCCGGTGTCGATCCTGCCATGCTCGATGCCCGTGTGCTGCTTGGTTATGTTCTTGACCTCTCCGCAACGCAACTTCTCATCGCCGATAACGATCTCGTCTCCCCGGATAAAGTGCAGGCGTATCGCGCGTTGATCGATCAACGCGCGACAGGTGTGCCGTTGGCGTACCTGACCGGTAGCCGCGAGTTCATGGGGTTAGCCTTCCACACGACTCCTGCTGTGCTCGTACCGCGCCCGGATACCGAGCCATTGGTGGAGTGGGCGTTGAACTGCCTGGAGGATCATCCGGCGGCCACCATAGTGGATATTGGCACCGGTAGTGGTGCGATCACGGTCTCAATGGTTTATCACGCACCGGAGATTTGGACCGGACAGGCCATCGCGATTGATGTCAGTCTGGAAGCGCTCGCTGTCGCCACGGAGAACGCGGATCGCATGCTCCCAGCCGATCGTCGTGATCGCATCGAGTTCCGACTCGGCGATCTGACCGCGTCGCTGGAGGCCCCCGTTGATCTCCTTCTGGCAAATCTCCCGTATCTCACCCCGGGTCAGATGGACGAGAATCCCGATCTCCGTCACGAACCGTCGCTGGCGCTTGATGGTGGCGATGATGGCCTCGATCTGGTGCGAGAGGTGATTGACGATCTGCCTCGCGTGCTGGCGGCAAATGGCGCTGCTGGTTTCGAAATCGATCCGTCTCAGTCTGCGACCGTCCAATCATTGTTGCATGAAACCCTGCCCGATCATCGTATTGCTGTGGTTCATGATCTCGCTGGTGATGAGCGGCATATCGTAGCGTTCCGGCCCTGACGCTGACTCCGTGGCACGACACTTGCCGAAGCCCTACCGGACCGTGAGTGGGAATCGTTCCCATTCACACAAGGAAAGGAGCATCGTGGTATGAACATTCGCAAAACCTTGCTG
>JAMLHR010000016.1 GCA_023957015.1 Thermomicrobiales bacterium
CCATGGACGAAATGATCGGTTCCGCATGGAAATGGATGCAGGCACATCCCAACGGATACGAGGACTAAACGAATCAAGACGAGCGGTGCTTTCAACCACTCGGCTTATCCCCCTAAACTGACTGCTCGGTTGGTGGTTGGGCCACGTTCACACGTTGCCCGAACTTATTTTCAGTGCCGTTCAGCAGTCGCCGGATGTTAGCCCGATGTTGAATGACGATGATCAGGCCGATACCAACGATGCCAGCCGCCCACCAACCGGGGACATACCCCATAAAGGCGAGCACCACCACCAGCGTCGGTCCCAGCAGCGCTGTGAGAATCGATGCGAGGGAAACGTAGCGGGTCAAGTAGACTACCGCGATCACGAATAGCAGGAAGAGCGCCAACCACGGGAACATGGCAACGGAAGCGCCACCACCGGTCGCCATGCCCTTGCCACCCTTCATGCGAATATACGGGGACCAACAGTGACCGGCTGTCGCCGCGACCGCAGCCAAGGCAACCGCCCAGTCCGGGAGATCCCACCATCGGGCGAGCACAACCGGAAGCACACCTTTGCCGAAATCCAGCAAGAAGATAGCGACGGCGATCTTCCAACCGAGGACACGCAATGAGTTCGTGGTGCCGGTGGCACCACTCCCCACAGTACGGATATCAACGCCCTTAAGCCACTTCCCGAGCACAAGACCCCAAGGGACAGCGGCAAAGAAAAAGGCAGCGAGCGCGAGTCCGATGGAGATGAAGACGCTCATGGTTAGAAGTCCTCGTGGCGATCCCTGAAGCTCATTCGAATCGGGGTACCCTCAAAGCCAAACACCTTGCGAAGTTCGTTCTCCAGATACCTCCGATAGGTGAAGTGTATCTGTTTCGGATCATTTGTGAAGAAAACGAATGTCGGCGGTTCCACATCGGCCTGTGTAGCGTAGTAGAACTTGATCCATTTGCCGGGGCGGCTGGGTGGCTGATGCTTATCCACCGCCTCACGCAGCATCTTGTTCAACGCCGCCGTACTAACGCGCTTCTGTCGCTGCTCCAGTACCTCCAGCGCCGTATCCAGTACCTGATGAACGCGCTGCTGGTATTTGGCGGAAATGAAGACTACGGGTGCATAGGCCATGAAATCCAGTTCACGCGCGGCGGTAGCGCGGAACGTATCCATCGTGGTGTGATCCTTCTCGATCAGGTCCCACTTGTTCAACGCAACAACCAGCCCCTTCTTCTGCTCTTCGACGTATCCGGCGATGTGCAGATCCTGGGTGGTAAACCCCTCTTCGGCGTTAATCACCAGCACGACAACGTCGGCACGCTCAATCGAGCGCATTGAACGCATTACGCTGACGCGCTCGATCCCCTGTTCCACTCGCCCCCGGCGGCGAATACCAGCCGTGTCGATGAGCGTCACAGGTTCATCGTTCCAGAGAAGCTGAGTATCGAGACTATCGCGCGTGGTACCAGCGACATCGCTGACGATGGCGCGTTCCTGGCCAAGCAACGCGTTTAGCAACGCGCTCTTGCCAACATTCGGTCGTCCGACGATGGCGATCTTGGGACCCTCAAGTTCCTCGTCCTCTTCCTCATGCTCGGGGAGGTTCTCGACGACCTTGTCCAACATGTCGCCGGTGCCGTTGCCATGATAGGCAGAGACGGGCATGGGCTCGCCGAGGCCGAGATCGTAATACTCATACGCCAACTCGCGCCGATTGACTGAGTCCGCCTTATTCAGGGCCAAAATCACCGGTTTGCTGGCCCGGCGAAGGACCTCGGCAATCTCATAGTCGCCAGCAGTCGGCGCACCAGAGGTGATATCGGTGACGAACACGATCACATCGGCTTCCGCAATGGCAGCATAGGCTTGCTCGCGAGTCTCCTCGGCGATGCGAGTCTCCTCATCGGAATCGGATGAGGAGCGCTTGATCTCGTCGTCGTCCATCAACCCGCCGGTATCGACCACAGTGAACTCGACGCCGATCCAGTCCGCCGTCCCGTAGGTACGGTCGCGCGTAGTACCGGGTTCGTTCTGCACGATCGCGCGGCGTTCGCCAATCAATCGATTGAAGAGTGTGGATTTACCCACATTTGGTCGGCCCACAAGGGCAACAATCGGTTTGGCCACGGATACCTCGGATAGATTACGTCAACCGTCGAATCGGAACTTGCTCTCGTGGTGTTGGTAGACAAAGAGCAGGTGGTTTCATGCTACACCACCTGCTCTTGTCATGCACAGTTCGTTAGCTGTTACGCAGTACCTCGGCGAGGTGGTCAGCACCGTCCTTTGAGTTCAACTCCGTCGCTGCGATCAGCAAGAGATGATCCCATTCCGGGTTAAACTGTCCCAGATCGACACCGCCAAGAATGCCTTCCGCGAGCAAACTCTCGAGCACGTCGGCGGCCGACTTCTCCGTCTTGAGCGTGAACTCGTTGAAGAACGGCGCCTCGTAGGCAAGCTCATATCCATCGAGAGCGGTGATCTGATCAGCCAGGTAGTGTGCGTTGCTGTAGGATGCACGACTAACTTCCCGGAATCCTTCCGGGCCGAGCGTGCTCATATAGACTGTCGCAGCTGTGGCCATCAATCCCTGGTTGGTGCAGATATTGGATGTCGCCTTTTCGCGGCGAATATGTTGCTCACGCGTCTGTAGTGTCAGTACATAGCCACGCTTGCCCTCGCTATCGGTGGTGATACCGGCGATACGACCTGGCATCTGGCGGACAAGTGCCTTGGTGCTACCGAGCAGACCGACATATGGACCACCGTAGCTCTGAGCAACGCCGAGGCTTTGTCCCTCCGCCGTGACGACATCGGCACCGAGCTCGCCCGGCGACTTCAGCAGGCCCAAGGGCACAGGAGATGTGCTCACAACCAGCGCTGTGCCAGCGGCATGGGCGGCCTCGGCCAAGGCGGCGACATCTTCAATCGCGCCGAAGAAGTTCGGATAGGCAACGGCGACACAAGCGACATCGTCGCCGAGATGTGGGGTGATATCATCCACCGTCAACACGAACGGATTGGCAGGTTGAACCTCGGTCACCGTCACACCGGCGTTATCGACGTAGGTATGCATCACCTGGCGATAAGCCGGATGCACGGTACCCGCCAGAACGATGCGATGTTTCTTCTTGCTGTTGGCCACTGTCATCAGCGCACCTTCAGCGAAGGCAGTCGCGCCGTCGTACATGCTCGCGTTGGCGACTTCCGTGCCTAGCAGCTCGGCAACCATCGACTGGAACTCATAGATAACCTGGAGCGTGCCCTGCGCCACCTCTGGTTGGTAAGGAGTGTAAGCGGTGTAGAACTCGCCCCGGCTCAGAACCTGTCCAACAGTCGCTGGTACATAGTGCTGATATGATCCTGCCCCCATGTAGTTGTCTTCAGGATTCGGTACCAGATTCAGCGACGCCAGATCTTGCATCCGACGGTTCGCTTGCATCTCAGTGAGCGATGGTGGCAGATTCAGTTCCGGAAAACGAACGTCCTCCGGGACTGGCGCAAAAAGTTCCTCAACGGAATCGATGCCGATCGTCTCGAGCATCTGCCGTCGATCATCCGAAGTATGCGGATTGAAAACCATGGTACCTGGATACCCTTCTGTTCGACATCGTTGTCGAGATGCCTACTGATTGGCCTCATATTCGTCGTAGGCAGCCGTGTCCATAAGTGCTTCCAGCTGAGCCGGATCCGCGATGCGAACCTTCACCAGCCAGGCATCATCGTATGGAGATGCGTTGATCACTTCGGGGCCATCGACGGCAGCACCGTTGATCTCGATAACTTCACCATCGATAGGTGAGTAAACATCAGAAGCGGCCTTTACGGACTCGACGACGCCGAACGGCTCGCCCGCCGAGACTGAATCGCCGACTTCGAGAAGTTCGAGATACGTGATATCACCCAACTCACCCTGAGCGTGATCGGTGAGACCGAAGGTGGCGACATCGCCATCAATGGCCACCCACTCATGGGTTTTCGTGAACTTACGGCCTTCAGGTGCAGACATGTTGTTTACTCCTTGTGTGATCAAACTGACGATACGTTCATTATCCTATGAATCGCGTTTGTAGAAAGGCACTTTCACCTGAACTGCCTCAATCGGTTTGTCACGCACGATGATCTGAAGTGGTTTGCCGATGCCAGCATACTCCGACTTTATCAACGCGAGTCCGATATTCTCACCAAGTGTGGGTGAGAAGGTACCACTGGTCACTTCGCCGATGATCTCGCCATCGACCGCAACCGGATAATGCGTGCGCGGTGCTCCACCGCGACCAACGTACTTGAATCCGACTGCCTTGCGTGCAGGCTTGTTTTCCTTCACGGCTGCCATGGGTTCGCGACCAATGAAATCGCCCTTGTTCAGGTTTACGGCCCAACCAAGACCAGCCTCGTACGGACTGATGTCCATACCGAGTTCTTGGCCGTAGAGCGGCATCCGAGACTCGAGACGCAACGTGTCGCGGGCACCAAGACCAACGGGAACCAATCCATTGTCCTTACCGGCATTCATTAAGGCATCCCAGACAGCGGCGATATCGTCCAGCGCGGTGTAGAACTCGAAGCCATCCTCGCCGGTGTAGCCGGTACGGGCGATCTTGGCAGCAACGCCAGCCACGGTGCCGTTGGACCAGGAGAAGTAGTCGATAGCGTCGAGATCAGCATCGGTAATCGCGGCTGTGATTGCCTGGGCATTCGGACCCTGGATCGCGATCATTCCCGTGGTGGGAGAAATATCTTCCAACGTCACATCAAACCTGGGATGCTCGCTGGATTGCTTGAACCACCATGCAGAATCAACGGCGGAGTTGGAGGCGTTCATGCAGACCATGTAGCCCTCTTCGCCTTCCGGATTGCGATAAACGATGAGATCGTCGATTACGCCGCCATCGGGATTACCGAGCAGCGTGTATTTGGCTTGACCTGGCTCGAGACCGCTGAGGTCGTTGGTGGTCGTGTACTGGAGGAATGCCAGCGCATCCGGACCAATTACCGAGAACTGTCCCATGTGTCCGAGATCAAAGAGACCGGCGGCGTTGCGCACCGCGTTGTGCTCGGCGATGACACCCTCGTACTGGACTGGCATATACCAGCCAGCGAATGGCACCATGCGCGCTCCGAGCGCCACATGGCGCTCAGTCAACGGTGTTTGTTTCAGTTCTTCGCTCAACTGCTCCCCTACTTTCTGCAAACTCTGGTTTAGGATACTTCCAGAGCAAGTTTATCCAGATTACTGAAGGTTTTCACCGGATAATGACCGGTCATGCACGCATGACAGAAGCGATTGTTGCCCTTGCCGATCGCGTCCATCAAGCCTTCCAACGAGAGGTACTCAAGTGAATCGACCCCGATATGCTGCGCGATCTCGGGAATCGTCATTCTCGCCGCGATCAACTCCTCGCGCTTGGCGAGATCAACACCGAGATAACACGGCCACATGATCGCTGGTGCATGCACACGCATGTGCACTTCTTTCGCCCCAGCACTGCGCACCAGATCAACGATCGGTCGGCTGGTTGTGCCGCGAACAATGGTGTCATCGACCAAGACGACACGCTTGCCTTCGACAACCTCCGGCAACACATTGAACTTGAGGCGGACCGCCTGCTGTCGCATCTGCTGGTTTGGCTGAATGAAGGTGCGACCGATATAGCGATTCTTGATCAAGGCTTCACTGTATGGGATACCGCTCTCTCGCGCATAGCCAATGGCTGCGGGTGTCGCAGAGTCCGGCAAGCCAACAACGACATCGGCATCGACAGGCGCCTCGCGCCAGAGCTGGCGCCCCATATTCTGCCGCATCATATGCAGGCGCTCACCCATGAGCTGGCTGTCTGGTCGAGCGAAATAAACGAGTTCAAGCAAGCAGAGCGCTGGTGGTCGATCCGTGACAACTCCGAGCGATTCACAGGATGTCGCGTCGATGCGGATGATCTCTCCGGGTTCGACTTCACGAATGAACTCTGCCCCGATCGTCATCAAGGCACAGGACTCGGAGGCAACAACGTATCCCTGATCGAGCTTGCCGATACAGAGCGGCCGCACGCCAATACCGTCACGAACCGCGAACAACTCGTTGGTGGTGAGAACTGCGAGGCTGAATGCACCGATCATCTTCGGCATGGCGTTGCGAATCTTCTCGGCGATGGTAAAACCGTTGGCTAACGCGATCATCCGCGCCAACACCTCGGAGTCCGTCGTGGTTACGAACTCCTCGCCCGCCTGTTCCATCTCTTGGCGAAGCTGAACGGCGTTCGTGAGATTGCCGTTGTGGGCGATGGCGATGGGTCCCAGCTCGGTCTCCACATACATGGGTCCAGCATTGCACTGCAACGTGGAACCAGCTGTCGAGTAACGGGTGTGACCGATGGCCGCGTGGCCGGGTAGGCTCTCGATATCGTCTTCGTCGAACGCCTGCGCCACCAGACCGAGATTGCGGCGAACACCAATCTGCCCGCCGTCTGTGGCGGCGATACCGGCACTCTCCTGTCCACGGTGCTGAAGTGCAAACAAACCAAAAAAGGTTACACGGGATACATCAAGACCTGGAGCGTATATGCCAAACACGCCACATTCTTCATGGGGTTTGTCGTCCAACTCCCAAGGGAAGGTCATGCCATCTCCGCTTCCACGCCCACGCTCAGTGCAGATTCACTGGCCGCGAGCGCATCTGATAGTTGCACGGATGTCCCATCCGGCAGGACAACAGCATCACCTCCAACAACACCGATCTGCTGGTGAGGCAGCTCCCATTCCTCAGCCAGACGGCGCAACTGCATGGTGGCCGAGGCATCGACCGCAATCAGAACGCGACCGGCACTCTCACCGAACCAGGTTGTGTCGATGCGATCGGTGGTGTCGATATCAGTGAGCGTCACACCAATACCGGATGTCAACGCCATTTCAACGATACCGAGAGCGAAACCACCGGCGGAGAGATCGTGAACTGCGGCATCAAGCCGGGCGCTGGCAACAGCGTGAAGGAAGCGAATGAGGCGAACCTCGGCATCAAGATCGATTGCCGGAGGTCGTCCTGCAGTCATCCCGTGGATATAGGCCAGGTACTCGGAACCACCCAACGAAGGTTGTCCCTGACCGACGAGCCAGACGGTCTCGCCGTCCTGCCAACGCATATCCATCGCTGTCGTCACATCCTCGAGCACACCAACGCAACCAATTGCCGGTGTTGGGAAGACGGGTTGCTGTTGGGTTTCGTTGTAGAGGCTGACATTGCCACTGACGATAGGCACACCCAGCTTGCGGCTGGCATCGCCCATGCCCTTGACCGCCTTTACGAGTTGGTAGTCGGCCGGATTGCGTTCCGGCGAACCGAAATTGAGACAGTTCGTTAGACCAAGCGGACGAGCACCGGTAGCAGCGACATTGCGTGCGGCCTCAGCCACCGCATGCTGCGCGCCCAGATAGGGATCGAGGTAGACGCGGCTCAGTACAGTCGAGGCTGATCGCCATACCGCCCCGCGTTCCCTTCTGGCGGATCACAGCGGCGTCCGCCTGACCGGGGCCGAGTACGGTGTTCGTCAGAATCGTGTGATCGTATTGCTCCCAGATACCTCGACGAGAGCCGAGGTTCGGACTCTCCAGCATTCGCAGCAGGGTGGAGTCGACAGCCGACGCATCGATATCCGGGATTGTGTCCAGATCGAGCTGTTGCACCGTCTCCAGATAGGCTGGAGTACCCGGATCGATCGGGTAAACCGGACAATCATCAATGAAGTTGCGCACTGGTACATCGCAGACGACATCCTTGCCGTCGCGGACGACAATATTACCGGTGTCAGTAACGCGACCAATGACCGAAGCGTTGAGGCTCCATTTGTTAAGCACGTCGGTAATCTCTGCCACACGATCGGGCGTCGCCACCAGCACCATGCGCTCCTGGCTCTCGCTCAGCATGATCTCATAGGCATTCATGCCGTCTTCGCGGCGTGGAACCAACGCGACATCGATATCGACGCCAACATCACCGCGGCTGGCACACTCGACGATCGAGCTGGTCATGCCGGCGGCACCGAGATCCTGCATCGCGACCACCGACCCCTGCGAGAGGAGTTCGAGGCAGGCCTCCATCAACTGCTTCTCCAGGAACGGATTACCGACCTGGATCACACCACGATGTGACGCTTCCGGATCATCAACTGACGAGAACGTGGCACCATGCAGTCCATCGCGACCGGTATCGGCACCGATCAGCATGAGCACGTTACCAACACCGCTTGCGGCAGCGCGAACGATGCCATCGACTGGCGCGATACCCACGCACATGGCGTTGACGAGCGGATTGCCGTTGTAACTGGCATCGAAGAAGACCTCGCCGCCAACCGTCGGCACACCGAGGCGGTTACCGTAGCCGCCGATTCCGGCAACTACGTGCGAGTACAGGTAGGAGTTGCGGGGAACGTCAAGCGGTCCGAATCGGAGTCCATCCAGAATTGCCACCGGTCGCGCACCCATCGTGAAGATGTCACGCACAATGCCGCCAACACCGGTGGCGCGGCACCATTCCCCGGCTCTACGGCGCTGGGGTGATTGTGACTCTCGACTTTGAAAACGGCAGCATAACCGTTCCCCAAATCAACGGCACCAGCGTTCTCACCAGGTCCTGCACCACCACGGTGCTTCCGTGGGCAACCAGCACAACAGTGGTCGTGAATGCTTGTAGCCACAGTGCTCGCTCCACATCGCACCGAACATACCGAGTTCAACCTCGGATGGTTCACGCCCCAGAGTTCCACGATCTGCGCGTATTCGTGATCACTCAATGCAACGTCGCGCCACTGTCCTTCGGCGATAGCCAATGAGTTTCTCCCTTGATTGGTCCATGTGGAATTCGTCGCGAAAGCGGGTCATCACGGCGGCCAGCCTCACCGCTCCTAATCATTCACAAGTCTATCACCGAATCCACTATCTGATCGTTCGAATCGTGCCCCTGGCGACATCATGAACGACGAAGGATCCCAGCTGGTCGACGGGGAGATGAATCAGGCGTCCGTTTGCTGTCCGCGTCATCGTAAGCGCAAATCCAGCAGTGTCCTCACCCACGGTAATCATCGTTATCGCGATACCGGATCTTGCTACTCGCCGTGCCTCGCGCAGCGTCGCCGTGATCGTCTGCTCAGTGACCGGGTTCTCGAACACGGAGATGTGTCCATCCTGGTAGGCGGTGGGATCGCCATCGATCCGCGATGCGATGCGCCTTCATGATTGATGTGGGTTTGAAGGATCATACAGCCACTGAGTCGCTGCAGTTCATCGCTACGTGTTGCAGCGCGATTCTTAACAAACGTCGGCGGCTATCAGTACGATGCCGCTACGTTTCACCGTGCCGAGCCGGAGAATCCCACTATCTTCAGGACATCGCGCTTGTGGGTGGCGGCGTTGAGCGCATCGAGTGCGATGGAGGCTCGCTTGGCGATATCCCATGCCCCGGAATCGAACATCGACCGACTCATATCCAGCATGAGTACCGTCGCGATTGCCGCACCTGATTCGCGATCCTTGACGACAAAGTTCTCTGGTGAGAGACGGAGCGTTCCGCTCTCATCGCGCGAGCGTATTGCGAACATGAGTGAGGCGGTGACATCCAAATCGAATGGTCTTCCCCACTCCCACGGAATGAGGTTATCGCCTGGCGTACCAGAGATACCGGAGAACGGTATGCTATGCGATCCCCGGCCCCGCTGCTGCGGAGGGATATGCATGTGTCGCAGCAAGCTGCTACCGATCCGTCGGATTGCTCTAACGGTGAGGCGTAGTTGCGTGCCCTGGGCGATGACTAATCCGGACTCGATCAGCTGTCCCCGCATATCGGACCATTTCTCGATCCACTCGCGTTCCTCGTCGCTGAGTGTACGGTCGATGAGTTCCGGATCCAGGTTATAGAGATCGTCAATGTTCTCGATCTGGCGCAACTGCTCCCGCATGGAGGAGACGTCCTCAAGACGACGCGACTTATCCAATGATTGATCACCATCATCGTGCTGACGATCACCTGACAGTTCATGCCGCAGGTCGGTGGCCTCTTCACGCAATCGATCGAGGATGTCTAAGAGCCCCATATCCTCGTCCGTGCCCAGACGGAAGACATCCTGTAGGGCCTTGTCCACATTGCCATCGTGCAGCACCCGATCGGCGATCTCGTCGATCACACTCGCCACATCAATCCGGATGGACGCCGTTCCGCGGTGGTATGTGAGGATATCAGTCATCAGAGCGCGGCGAAACCATCGGGAGTGCGTGCGATATCACCCCGACGATAGAGGTAATCGAGGGCGAAGCCAAGGGCGGCCAGGATCGCCGCTGGTCGACCATCCTGAGCCAGAGCTATCGCACCGTCAATCGTCTCGCCTGGAAGACCCAGGGCGCTGATCGCTGTCTGGGCGGGGATGGTGGAATCGATGCGGATGACTGCGCCCTTCGTAATCCGTTGCTGGATATCCACCTCACCCACGGTTCATGCTCAAGGCCAGTACCTATCTGGAGAATTGCACGACCGATGATGTCGTCGAACACGGTCATCATCCGCCGGATCCCAGGTGTCGAGCTCTATCTTGCCCATCGTTGCCGGTCGAATCGCGAGGAGGTCGGATATGCCGGGAACCGCCAAGGACTCGCCATTGGTGATAGCGCGACGCTGGGCGTTGGCGATGATCGCCTCATAGTTGGCAATGGTCATCCGCACGGAGACCGCTTTTCGCATTGACCTGCGGATGCGATCGGGCGACGTGCGAGATAGCGGCGATCAGATTCGCCATGAATGACGGCATGAGCACAGTCACGCCGTCGATCTCCGCCACCTGCTGCTCCTGATGCACGATGTCGAGTTCCTGTTCGATCGTGGATGGATAGTGGGTGCGAATCTGCGAACCGAAACGGTCCTTGAGAGGCGTGATGATGCGACCGCGATTGGTGTAATCCTCAGGATTCGCGCTGGCCACCACCAGGATATCCAAAGGCAGCCGCACCGAGAATCCCCGAATCTGGACATCGCGTTCTTCAAGGATGTTCAGAAGCCCAACCTGAATGCGCTCGCCAGATCCGGTAACTCGTTGAGATTAAAGATACCTCGATTGGTGCGTGGGATAAGCCCGAACGCGATGATCTCCTCATTTGAGAGATAGCGTCCTTCGGCGATCTTGATAGGATCAACTTCGCCGATCAAATCGGCAATGGAGGTATCTGGCGTCGCCAGCTTCTCGGCAAATCGTTCGTCGCGGTGTACCCACCGGATCGGCGTCGCATCTCCATATGCCTCAACCTGATGCTTGCCGTGCGCGCTGATGGGGTTGAGCGGATCATCTGCATTCGACCTCCCGCTGCCACTAATGATCGGAATCCACTCATCCAGTAGCGCAGTTAGACTACGAGCCAACCGTGACTTCGCCTGGCCACGCTCCCCCAGCAGCAGTATGTCGTGTCCCGCCAGGATCGCGTTAATCACCTGAGGAACAACGGTCTCTTCATACCCATGCAACTCAGGGAAAATCGGCTGACAGGCACGCAATCGAGCAACCATATTTACGCGCATCTCGTCGCGAATGGACCTGGTCACATACCCATCGGCGATGAGTTGTCCTCGAGTTGATGCGCGTGAGACCATGATCTGTCCTGCCCGAAAACGCAAAGGGAGTGCGCTATACACGCACTCCCGAAGTATGCAGACCTAATCGAGTTCCTGCACTGGCAAGCGCAAATGTTTCTGCAGGAAGTTACCCATCGTGACGAAGGCGTCGATCTCATTCTTGCGTTTGGAGAGCGCGTGACCCTCGTCATCATAGACACGGAGCACGACATCGAGTCCCTTGCTGCTTACCGCCTCGACGACTTGCTCTGCTTCAAACAAGGGGACGCGTGGATCGTTGCGACCATGGCAGACCATCAGTGGCACACAGATGTTCTCGATATGGGTTAGCGGTGAAATCTCCACCAACATCTCGCGGTCGTTCTCCCAGCTCGCCATACTCGGCCTCGCGATGCTTGCGACGCCACGGACCGGTGCGTTCGAGGAAGCTGACGAAGTTGGCGATACCGACCACGTCCACACCCGCTGCCCAGAGATCCGGGTAGAACACCAGCGAAGCAAGCGTCATGAAACCGCCATAGCTGCGACCGTAGACGGCAATACGATCAGGGATCGACATCGCTGCGCTCTCTCAGCCAGGAAACGGCGTAGGCGACATCTTTAATCGAGTCGAGTCGCAGACCTTTGTCATCCAGGTGGCTGTAGCTCTTGCCGTAGCCAGTACTACCGCGAACATTGAGGCTGAGCACGCCCATACCCAGCGAGGTCAGATACTGAAGGACGGGGCCACTGGGACTGTAGTTGAGTGTTCGCTGGCTCTCCGGACCACCATGGATATCCACCAACACCGGGAATGGACCATCGCCCTCAGGTTTGAACCAGAAGGCGGGAACCTCTCGACCGTCGAAAGTGGTGAAGGTGATCGGCTCGGGAGCGAAGGTCTTGGGGGACGGAGCATCGGCACTGGCAACGACCTGGCTGGTGCCATCGATCCTGGCCACCATGATGACCGATGGTTCCTGGACGGTGGAGAAGCCGAACGCCACCATGGATGAGTCCGGGCTCCAGCTAAACTGATCGATCACGCCCAACGAAAGATCAAATGCGGCTTTCTCCTGACCATGGAGGTCGGTCATCACCAGACGAGACGCACCATTCTCGTTGATGGCAATGGCGATCGCTTCCCCATTCGGACTGATCTTGAAATCCTGTACATCCCAGGAATCATCGCGATAGACAACGATCGTCTCGCGAGAGCCGAGATTCATGCGGCGTAGAGAGACGTATTCCTGATCCAGATTGCTCGTGAACCAGAGATCGTCACCCAGCAAGCTGGCGGCATCGATCCACTGTTCACCCTCGTGTGCGGTCAGGTTCGTCACATCAGAGCCTCGCCCGATCAGTAGCAGGTCGCCATCGAGATTGCCGTTCACCCGGGCGACAATCGCCTTCCGACCATCTGGGGTCAGCGCGACTGGCACTGCCTGACCGGCATCCTCCATCCACATCTCGATCTGGCCGGTAAGCATATCCACGCCGAGAATATCGAAAGTGGACTCCTCCCGCGCATTCGAGCGATACAGCAGATAGTTGCCGTCCTTGCTCAGCGTTCCAGGATCGTGAATGGCATCATCGCGATGCGTGAGTCGTACCGGTGCAGCACCGATCTGGGAGAAGGTGTAGAGCTGCTGACGTTCATTCCCGCCAGCATCCATACCGAAGACGATACGGCCAGATGTAGCGGATGCTTTCAGACTCAGCAGACGTTCGGAATACACCGTCAACGAATTTTGATGTCCCGACGTTAAGGAGATGACACTCGCCTGCTTGGTGCCACTGCGGTCGTCCAGGAAGACAATCTCGTCGTCACTCAGAAATGTTGGAGCGGAGAACGATGGCCGATCAAAGTAACTGGCAGCGTGTCGCGTTAGCGCATCGATTGCGTATGATTCACTCATTAGGTAGCACCTCGTACATCGGTAACGGTTTACTGTGGGCACGAAATCACAGAATCAAACTTTTAGCAATGGTGTACAGGTTTATGGAAAGAGGAACCACCTTGGCAAACTGGAAACATTCGCTTGCCGGTGTTGCGCTGGCAGTTACCGTCGCGATCGGCGGTACCTCTGCACTCGCGGACACCGATCTCTTCTCCGAACTGGAACAAGCGGCTCAGGACTCTCGTGAACTGAACCTCCTGCAACCACTTGATGTGACAACGATCACGCGCCAAGAATACGCCGAGATCAACCAGCAGCAGATAGAAGAGGAGAATCCCGCCGAGGACATTGCGGACTGGCAACAGGTGCTCGTCTTCCTCGGTTATATTGCACCCGGTGATGACATTCTCCAGATCTATACCGATCTGATGAGCGGTCAGGTGTTGGGGTTCTATGACTCGGAAACCAAGGAGTTGGTGGTTATCTCCACCAGCGAGAGCGAGTGGAACGTGACCGACAAGTCTACCTTCGTCCACGAGACCACTCACGCCATTCAGGACCAGCACTTCGGTATACGCACGGTCCTGGATCCTGCCCTTGAATCCCGTACCGACGACCACTACTATGCAGTCCTCTCACTGATTGAGGGTGATGCGACGATTTCCGAGACGATCTACCTGGTCCGTAATGACCTGATTGATCAGCTCATCGAAGAACAGAAGGATATGGATTTCAGCGGTATCGATAGTGCTCCCCTCTTCCTGCAAGAGACATTGCTCTTCCCGTACAACCAGGGCGCGGAGTTCGTTGTCCACTTCTGGCAGATCGGTGGTTGGAACGCTGTCAATCAGATCTGGGAGAACCCGCCAACAACGACCGAGCAAATCCTGCACCCCGAGAAGTATGAGGAGGGCGAGGGTGCGAAGCCGGTGGCCATCGCGGATCCAACGGAGTCCATGTCTGATTGGCGACTCCTCGAATACAACGAGAATGGTGAACTCGTTACGAAGATCTTCCTCCTCAACGGAGGTGCCAGTGATCGAGAAGCCTCTTCTGCCGCCGAGGGGTGGGGCGGTGACGCTCATTACGTCATCACCGATGACGAGGGCCAGACGGCTATGGTTTGGGCCAGCACCTGGGACACCGAGGAAGATGCGCAGGAGTTCCTGGGTACGCTCGTCGAGGCGGAGTCCAATCGACTGACAGGGACGTTCGATGAAGTTGACAGCACCACTCTCCGATTGACATCGGATGACTGGTACGCCGAGATCCATCACGATGGAGCCGACGTCACCTATTTTGTCGCACAGTCGAGCGACACGCTCGAACAACTCATCGCTTCCCAGGAGGGTGCAACTGCATCGCCAAAGGCGACACCGGAGAAAGATCCAGCAACACCGGTGGCCTCCGTCAGTTTCTGGGTAAGGGAAGAATAGTCGACTACCAACAGGAGCAGGCAGGGCACAGTCCCTGCCTGTTTTCGTTTTCCACCGGTACAGACTCGGATACCATTGCTATAAGGTGTATGGATAAACAAGGAAGTCGATGATGCTTGAAGATGCGCCAAATCCACAGTTTGCTCGCGAGAACTGGACTGATCTATGTGGTCCCTGGCGATTCCGCTATGACGACGATGACCGCGGACTATCCGAGCGTTGGCAGGACACCCATTTCGATGAGAGCATGGTGATCATTGTCCCCTACCCGCCCGAGTCGGCGATGAGCGGGATCGATGATCCTTCGTTCCATCCCGTTGTCTGGTACCAGCGTGAACTTCCTGTGATCGAGTATCCAGCAACTGACATGGCGCTGATTCGATTCGGCGCCGTGGATTACCAGGCGAAGGTGTGGGTAAACGGTGTCTTGGTAGCGACACATACTGGCGGTTCGTCCCCATTCACCGTCGAGGTCCCTGCTACCTGGTTAACTGGAGATGCTCCGGCAACAATAACGCTGCGTGTGTTCGATAGCCCGGTTGATCTGGAGCAACCGCGCGGAAAGCAGAGCTGGACGGAGAAACCCGATGCCATCTTTTACAAACGCACAACGGGTATATGGCAGCCAGTGTGGCTGGAGATCGTGCCGCCAGTGTATGTCGACTACATTCGCTGGAACTACGTTGCTGATGTCGCGCTGCTTGATTGGTATCTGGAACTCAGCAGAACGCCGACTGAGTCCGTCGATCTGACGTTTCGTATCGACCTTCCGGATGGCCAACATCTTGAGTCTTCGGTATCGGTTGATGGTCGATTCACCTCCGGTGGTATCGATCTCTCAGGCGTAGAGAATTTCTCAGAAGTACTTTGGAGTCCATCGTCCCCGACGCTTTTGCCGACAATAGTGAGCACGTCCTCCGGGGATGTCGTCCACGGCTATATCGGGCTCCGCGATTTGCGGCTTGATCGAGAGGGGTTCCGCATCAACGGCGAGAGACACTGGATGCGAATGGTGCTGAGCCAGGGATACTTCCCCCAGAGCCTGTATGCATCACCCTCCACTCAGGCAGCACGCGATGAGGTCGAACTTACATTGGCGCTCGGCTTCAATGGAGCCAGACTTCACCAGAAAGCTGAGGATCCCCGCTATCTCTATTGGGCGGACAAAAAGGGGCTTCTGCTCTGGGGAGAGATCGGTGCAGCCTATGTCTGGAGCGATCGTGCTATCGAGCGACTCACGAACGAGTGGCGCGAGCTTGTGCGCCGGGATATCAATCATCCTTCCATTATCGCCTGGGTGCCATTCAACGAAAGCTGGGGGATCGCTGAGGTTGCCGCGGAACGCCGACAGCAATCTGGCGTGCGCTCGCTCTATGCTCTAACGAATGCCATTGACGGCACCCGTCCAGTTATCGGTAACGACGGCTGGGAGCATGTCATATCCGATATCTACTCGCTGCATGACTACAACTGGAATGCGGAAGAACTCCGAGGCGAATACGCCGTCGGCCGCAGCAATACGGACATCGCGCGCACATTCCACACCGCCAGCAAATCCGCGATCGTTGGTCACGATTTCGACGCTGACAGTAAACCGATCATGATTACCGAGTACGGCGGTGTCTCCTTTGCGCCGAGCGAGGGTGACGAGTGGTACGGCTATGGCAAGGTCGGTAACCATGAGGAGTTCGCGGCGAAATACGCCGAGATCAACCGGTCGCTCCATGACAGCGAAGAACTCATCGGTGTCTGCTACACCCAACTGACGGATACGGAGCAGGAGATCAACGGTCTGCTCTACGAGGATCGTTCGCCGAAGTTACCTTTGGATCAGCTGGCGGCGATTACACGCGGAACCAAGGCGTAAGCATCATGGCGAATCTCAAGATCGCGATCATCTCGGATATCCATGGCTTCACTCTGGCGCTTGATTGCGTCCTGGAAGATATCGAGTCATTCGGTGTCGATCAAATCATTGTCGCTGGCGATATTGTTGAGAGTGGACCCGATCCCGTTGGGGCAATGACACGGGTGCGAGAACTCGGCTGTCCTGTGATTCAGGGCAATACCGACTACCTGATCGGTCAGGGTGAGACGAGTGGCAAGCTCACCGCCTGGACGGTGGACCAAATGGGTGTTGATGGGTGTCAATGGCTGCTCGATCTCCCATTCAGTCACAGAGTATCGCCACCTGGCGCCCGTTCCACCTGGGACGATCTGCTGGTGGTCCATGCGAATCCGTTCGATTTCTACCGCGCCATTGCACCCGATGCAGGAACACATGAACTCTCTGAGCTGATTGGCGAGACGGAGGCAGCAGTGCTCGCCTTCGGACACATTCACATCGCCTACATTCGTACCTTGGAGCGAATAACTCTGCTCGATGTGTCCGCTGTCGGGAATCCGAAGGATGGTGATCTTCGCAGCAAGTGGGGACTGATAACCTGGAATCAGGGCACGCATTCCTGGAAAACCGAGCTTCACTATGTAGACTACCCATTGGACGAGACGATCATACAGATGCGCGCATCCGGCATGCCGAATGTAGAGAAGCACATCCAGAAGTTGAAACGAGCGATATACGAATGACCACTATCCACAAGGTGTCGGCCGTAGATCTCGGTACGAACACGCTGAAAGCAACCCATGCCACCGTATCATCCAGCGGCAAACTACTCGATATGGAGCACGCCTCCGAGACTATTCGTCTCGGCTATGGTATCGAGGCGACCGGGCGAATTGAGCAGCAACGAATCGATGCCTGTCTGGCCTTTCTGCTAGAGCAGGAGCGCATCGGTCGCAAATACGGATCGGAAGCCTATATCGGTGTCGCCACAGAGGCCCTTCGCATAGCCAGCAACGGTCCTAGTCTGATGGATCGGATCGTTGCTGAGACATCGTGGCAGGTAGAGATCATTAGCGGCGATCGCGAAGCCGAACTTACCTACCTCGGACTAATGGATCAGGTGCCGGAGGGGATTGATTGCGCCATTGTCGATATCGGTGGTGGCAGCACCGAGGTCGTCATTCTTCGAGATGGCGTTGTCACGAACCAACAGAGTCTGGCGATCGGATCCGGCCGATTGGCAGATCGCTTCTTCACCACCGATCCGCCGGGCATTGATGCGGAGGAAGCAGCGCTCATGGCCGCGTTGGACGTTGTCACGACCCTACAGGGTACCTCGGACTCCGTACCTTTCGTCATGCTTGCTGGTGGATCAGGTCTATTCATGAACCAGCTTATCGATCTGTTTTGGGAAACCCCGCCATTTAGTGCCGATACGCTGGGTCTGCTTGGTAAGCACCTGGCAACCACGCCGGCCCAAGACACGGTTGATCGGATCGGTATTCCGTTGGCCAGGGCATTGGTGTTGCCAGCAAGCGTAGCTGTTGGCATTGCTATCGTCGGATACCTTGGTGCTACACGCGCGCTGGGTGTGCCATCGGGTATTCGTATGGGATTGATCCGCGAGTTCGCCGAAAACGCAGTGAACGACTGACGATTCGCCAGTCGTTCACTGCCGAGATATTTAGCTCTTGAAGATACCCTTGATCTTGTCGAGCAGGCCCTCAGCCTTTTCCTGAACGTCAGCAGTGACGTCCTTGGCCTTGTCACCAAGCTCGCCTGCCTGCTTGGTTGCCTCTTTCGAGACCTCGCTGAACTTCTTCTGGCCTTCAGCCAGGACCTCTTCGGTCTTTGCCTTGGCCTCGCTGGCGGCGGCGTTCACGCTCTTGCCAAGCTCCTCGCCCTTGGATTTGGCATCGCTCATGACCTTGCTGCCCGTCTCCGAAGCATCAGCGACAACGTCATCAAGCTTTGACTTGCCATCCGCCATTGCAGCCTTGGCCTTATCGGATGCATCCGAGGCGACACTTTTGGTTTTCTCAGCAGCGTCTCCCGCGGCGGTCTTGGCTTTCTCAGCGACTTCTTCTGCAGCGGCCTTGGTTTTAGCAGCAGCATCTTCAGCGGCAGCCTTGGCTTTGTCGGCGGCGTCCTGAGCACTAGCCTTGGCATCGTCAACCATCGATGTTCCTTCGGAAACCGCTTCGTTTGCGGCTGACTCCGCGTCCGACTGGATCTCGTCTATCTTCCCGGTAATGTCATCCATATCCGTTTCTCCTTCCTGAGTTGGCACCGAGACAATGGTGATTCTCACCTATGTCGTCTTGTTAGTATGCAGGATTCGAGTCAAAAACGTATCTGTTTAGTGCGAATGGTGCGGTTCGGGCGAATGTTGCCAATCATGATGGAACACCTCAGTCCAGTTCCAGATCTCGCCGCCATGCTCACCGTGTGCGGATCTGGCGCTCTCCTCGTCGGCAAATGCGGCCACGCACCACTTCATTGGGCTATAGCAGAACTCATCCGCCTGAACGAACCAGGCGTCCTCCGCTTTCACCCACTCTTTCGTGTTGTGATCAGGCACCCACATCACCTGAAAGTCATCGGAGACATTCTGGTGATATTTGAGGAACTCGCCGATATCGTCAAAAAGCAACCATTCCTTCGAGTCCGTGGGCAGGGTAGCCACCGTGAAGCGCTCATCCACCACCGGCATGCCCATTTCGGACATATCCACACCGTAATTGATCTTGGGAGGATCAAGCGATTGCTTGTCTTCGCCGCATCCAGCCAACACCACCAAAGCCACAACCAGGATACCCAGTACTCGCAATCGATTCATTGGAATTCCTTCCTTCTGGCGAGTAAATAGGCGACGAATGCGCCGCCAATGATCCAGACGATCATTACCAAGGTCAACACCGCAGTGGTCATATCTCCAATGCGGTCACGGGCCACCAATCCGGCGGGGCCTAACAGCTCCAGTGATCCCCGGATCTGCAGGACCGCCCCGATACGGAACGCCTCCAGTGGGTTGATGACACTGCCGATAAGGAGAACCGTGGGTGATAGACCAACCACAATCGACATCCCCATGATTCCGAGGCTGCCGATCAACACGAGCAGCAACCAGGTAACGACGGCCAAACCAAGTGCAGTGACCGTTTTGCTCGCCTGTGCCGATATGATCAAACCAATCGAGAGAGTTGAAAGCGTCAGGAGCAACGTCAGCGGTAGCAATCGAAGGAAGACATCAACGCCGGTACCGCCACTCCAATAGATGATGGCCAACGATGACAGTGAAAATCCGATACTGACTGCGGCACTCATGGCGATCGCCAGACCGAAGAACTTGGCCATGAAAACCTCAGCCAAGCTCACTGGTTGGGCAAGCATGTAGGCCAGCGTTCCTTGCTCCCGCTCGGTCGCCAATGCCTGTGCACCAAGCGTAAGACCCATCAACGGCGCCAGGAACAGCACCAGATTGATCAACCCTGCCGCGGTGCGCCCGAATCCACTAATACCGGTATAGCCAGCACTATTGATAATCATCATCGCGAGGCCAACACAGAGCAGTACAAAGGCGATGGCGTATGCGACAAACCACTTGTTCCGCAACGCGTCGAGAAGCTCCTGCTGTGTCAGTGTTGCGACCGTGCGGAGGCTCATGCATCCACCTCCATATCGAAGTTGCGAGGTCCGATATCCTCGGCTCGCAGCACGGCAAAGACATCCATCTTGGCGCGATCCTGCACAGCCACAGTGATATGCGATTCAGTGGTGAATGGTATGAACCCTGCGGTCCGCAGCGCAGATTCGGCGCGACCAATCAGCTCCGAATCCATCTCGAACCTGATACTGACGTGATCGCGCTCCGGTGCCAGATCGGAAACCGATCCTCGTTCCAGAATCCTGCCCTTCTCGAGGTGGACAACGGAATCCGCGAGGGCGCGGACCTCGCTCCAGCGGTGGGATGTAAACAGAATCGTGCGGCCGTCTCGCTTGAGATCATTGAGCATACCCAGCAGTTCCTTCTGGGTATTGGCATCAAGGTTGGCAGTTGGTTCGTCCAACACCAGAAGCGCCGGATTTCCCAGCAACGCCAGCGTGAGTGCCAGCTTCTGGCGCATACCTCCGGACAAACTCCGAACCGGATTGCGTCTGGTTTCCGCCAACGAAAACTGTTCGAGCAACTCAAGCCCCTCGCGGGGTGTCGCTCCACGCAGACGGGTGATAAGGAGCACCATTTCACCGACGGGGAGATCGAAATACGGCATGAGTTGCGGCACATATCCGATACGCTGACGTACGTCCTTCCCTCGCCGTTTGCTGCTTAATCCCTCTACCAGAACATCACCATCGAATCGAGTCACGCCCAGAAGGCAACGAATCAAGGTTGTCTTTCCTGCTCCATTGGAGCCCCACAGCGCTACCGATTCGCCTGTCCGAACATCGAAAGATAGCGAATCAAGCGCCCGCAGCGAACCAAACTGTTTGGTCACGTTACGAAACTGGATGAGTTGCTGTACCGCCGTGTCTGTCATGCCTGCTCCGTCATCGTGTTCGCGTCTCTGGATGGCCCCATTGCCCACCACATGCTGGCGCCAACGCCAACCAACAGGAGTACGGTGATTCCGATTGATCGATTCGGGTTCTGCTCGTGCCACACTTCAGGTGCATTCGTGACTTCCGGCGGTCTCACCAGCGGATTCTGGTCCTCCAAAATGGACTTGACTTCAAACAACGGTACTGCCTGCGCCGCGAAATCGACCGCGGTTTCGGCCAGACTGAATCTGAACAACTGCAGTTGAGGGTGGGAGCGGCGAATCTGCTCCGTCAGCGCTCCATTCCGATATGGAATATCTCCGATGCCATCACCGTCGGCGTCGTAACCGGTGTAGTCGCTCCAGTAGTTGCCGACGTTGTTCTGGCTCCAGGCATTGGCCAGGCTGAGCGGACCACCACCCAGGACCGTGACTTGCTCCAGGTTCTCGACAAAGCTGTTTCGAAAATAGGTGGTTGATCGTGAGGACGGCAGCACACCAACTCCAGAGTCGTTGTAGGCAATGACATTACCGGAGACGATGCCATACTCCCCTATCGAGTACGGAGAGTTATCGTTGTAAATACCGATGCGATTGTCGTAAATCACATTGCCACGGACGGCAAACCCGTCCACTTCCTTAAGTCCAATTCCGTGCCCCGAAGGTCCACGGCTTGACTGGAGCAGGTTGTCTTCGACCGTGAAATGCTTGCCGTACATGATATAGATGCCAACGGAATTGTTGGCCATGGCATTGCGAGAGGCGTTACCGTCGTCGCTATTCATGAAGTGAAAACCATAGCGACTATTGGTCACGATGTTCTCATAGACATCGCATTCGTTCGAATACCAGACTAATAGATCACGTGATTTGTCCACGCGATTGTGGTGAATCTGAACGCGGTGGCTATACCAGACCTTGATCGCATCGCCACGCAAGCCTTCGGAGACACCCTCTTGACCGGTGATATAGTTGCCGGCGATCTCACTATCGTGGCCGATGGCCCCGTTTACGCCGAACAGCACTTCCGTCAGGCGATTATTGAGTACCCGCACTCGCTCGCCTTCGAAGTAAACCCCACTATCTTCCTTGTCGAACGACCGACCGGTATTCCGGATATCGAATCCCTCGACGGTCACATCGGGAGAGTCGATGACGATGCCGCTACCCTTGCCTTCTGCATCAATGATCGGCCAGTCGATACCAACCAACCGCAGTGGTGTGCTGATCGTGACCGGACTCCAGCTGCCACCTTCGACCACGACCACGGCGTTCTCAGGGGCATCGTCCAATACCTGCTGCAAGTCACAGGACTCGCAGACACGGATAGCATCCGCTGGAACCGGATCAGTGGGAACCAGTTCCGCTTCGTGGCCATAGCCAGAAGCGGAACTCGACTGGAAAGGGAATAGCGTGACCATTCCCGCCGCTATCACGGCGAAGGCAGCCAACACAAGGACCACACGCCTGACGCTCATCACGCATCCGGCTTTCGCTTGAGAGACATGACGATAGCTACCAGGCAGATAACACTCGCCGCGAGAGCGATGTACCACCCGGGTTGGAACGATGCGGTGGTGCTGAACTGCGCGATGTGGCCCGTGCCCAACACTCTCGGCGTGAAGGCATCGATCGTGATTGCCGCCATAGGATCGAGATGGTGACCTGCATACCACAGCCAATAGGTGAGATCGGCCAGGTAAACAAATGGAAAGATGACGATCGGTAGCGTGAGGATGGCGGACCATCGCGACTTCCACACCACTGCCACGATCCCCAGGATCACAAACAGGATAATCGCAGGTATCGCGATGCTCATCTCGAACTGGGCCGCATCGCCGAGTGACATCATGCCGATATAGTGGTTGAGACCATCGACTTGATCGATATCGTTAAACGACGTTTTCGGGCTGTCCTGAATCTCATAGGATGTAGCCTGAATGAACAATCCTTTTGGGAACTGTGGCGCATTGAGGCGGAGTTCCCACCACAGGAAAAAGTGGGAGACAGCAAAGACGATCGTCCCTACCAAAATCAGGATCTGCTGACGCGATAACGACAGCCGTTTCCCTTCGGATCGACTCTCTGCATCGACGGTTTGGGGTGCAAGCGTTTCGAGATCAGGTGCTGTGGTTGACATGGTTACCGGCTTTCTAGAGGCGCTGTGGAGATAACCACCGGAGTCATGGAGCGATGACCTCGCTCCATGACTCCGTGAGATAAACTATGCGTCCGCTGGCTTCACCAGGAAGTAGCCCGCCATTTCGATGTGGAGAGCTGAGCAGAACTCGGTGCAGTAGAACGGATAGACACCAGCCGTATCGGCCACGAATGTCACCGTTTCCGTCTCACCGGCTTCGAGACTGAGGCTGATATCCTGCCCGCCGAGTACGAAGCCGTGCGTCGCATCGATCGCGTTCTCGATGTTGGTGATGTGCATCGTCACCGTGTCACCCTCGGTCACCTCAATGATGTCCGGCGTGAAGTGACTGCGCATGACCGTCATGTAGACCGTGACAGTGGTGCCATCAACCTCAATGCGCTCCTGCCCGGCAGGTATGCCGTGCGGATGCCAATCGTCCGCGATCGGATCCCAACCCACTCTATCCTTCTCCTGCGGATAGACTTCGATCGTCTCAAGACGATCCATTGGGATCATTTGGGCGTAGTGCGGTTCACCATATCCCATCGGCATGTCGTAGAGTGCGCGGAACGGCTTGTCCTCACGGATATCGATGAGTTGCAGGTTCTGCGGCAGCAACGGCCCCACTGGTGGGAAGCGATCAAGCGACCACTTGTTCAGCGCAACCAGGTAGCGACCGCTCGGATTCTTGGTGTCGCCGCCAGCAGCGCAGATGTGACCGACGTTGTACTGAACAGGCAGCTTCTCCACGAGCTTCCAGGAATCCGGATTGCCTGCCTCACCAACCGTCCAGCGAGCGACCGCGCTGTCCAGGAAGAGACTGGTATAGGCGTAACCCTTGTCATCGTACTGGGTATGCAACGGACCAAGGCCCAACTCAACCTGGGTCTCAAGGCAGTCCTCGTAACCAAGCACCGGCACACCGAACTGGTCGGTTTCATACCCACCAGCATCAATCGCGGCCTTGATCTTCTCCCAGCTGAAGATCGTCACGTGCGGATCGAGCTTGCCGGAAACCACAATGAAGTTGCCGTCCGGGGTGACGTCAACACCGTGCGGGCTCTTTGGTTCCGGGACCATGTACATCAGGCCCTCGGCAACCGCGACATCCATGGGAATGAACTTCATGCCCATGTTGTCGATAGCCTTACCATCGGCGACAACCTGCTCCGCCTTCTTCCAGTCAACGATCGTCATCAGATCCATATCGTGCTGGCTGGCACCAATCTCCAGCGGAGGATTACCTTCCTTGATACCGCCATACGCCATCTCGGTGTTGAAGGTGTTCCAGAATGCGTATCCATCGCAGGCGCCCTTACCGGCATCGCCAAGATCGTGACCGTACGGAGGGGTTTCAATGGCAAAGGACTCCTCATGGACGATCCGACCTCTCTCGCGGTCGAACTTCCAGAGAACGCACAGACCTCGGTACTTATCCTCGAACTCGCTCAGCGGAGCGTAGTTCCCGATACCGAGCACACCGGGATACTGGTCCGCCTCAAGCACATACTCGGTGTTTGGTGTCACGAAACAACCACCATGCTCGGAGACCAGGAGTGGATTCTTCACGAGCTGCTTGGTCTGGAAATCGGAGAGATCAACAACACCGATGCGTCCATGGGCCTTCTCGTTGATGAACAGATACTGACCGTCGTAGTCACCATCTGTCTCTGAGAGCGCCGGGTGGTGGGTATCACCGTGATGCATCACTTTACCGTTGATGGCGCCTTGCTCCAACACAGCCTTGGACTCATCACTGAAACCGAAGCCCTGCCACGGCTCTGGGGTGAACACCGCGATACTGCGGTAGTTGCGCATGGACGGAACGCCGATGGCGAACACCATACCAGCGTGACCAGAGGACGAGAACATCATGTAGTCGTCCATCCGTCCGGATGGCATGAAGGTCTCCAATGCAGCCGTGACGTCTTCCGGTGTCAGTTCGCGCTCGGAGATGATCGAGTTCACTTCGGATGGCAAGTCATCCTGGCGGGCAGACACAGCATGTTGCTTGACGCCTGCCATGGCCGCGACCGCCGGCAGTGTGGCGGCGGCACCGATACCACCAACCACTTTGCGGCGGTTTACCTGCTGCCCTGTCAACTCTTGAATATCCTTACTCATGGATTCCTCCCAATTGTGCTAACCGAACAAATCCAACTTGGCCACTCGGCCATTAATGGGCTTGTGAGTATCTTGTCTGTTAAACCTCGTGATAGCAATCAGGAATTCTCCTACAGTGTTGTGAACTAATGCATGAACGCACATAAAATTAACGATGTGATCAAACGAATCATGTCAACTTGCGGACATTGTGTAGGGATATCCCTGACATTCATGGATGCTCATCGCGCGAGCGAGTACATCGCTGGGATGGCGTTGCGTCGGTCACGCCCTGATCCGAAGAGGCTCCGAGTTGCGGTACAATCTGAGTACATACAACTGCACAAGCCCGTGTAGCTCAGTGGATAGAGCGTCGCCGTCCTAAGGCGAGCGTCGGGGGTTCGAGTCCCTCCTCGGGCGCCGTCGCAGGGGGATGTGTCTGACATCCATAAGCACCTGCGGTTACCAGATTTCAGCGTCGAACACACAGTCGATGCTGAGTAAGGAGGCGGCCGTGGAACTCAACATTCGCGCCAATGGTGTCAAAGTGACCGATGGCATGAGGGAGTTCATCGACAAGCGCATGTCCAAGCTGGATCGGCTCGCCGATCATGTGGTGGATGCGCAGCTTGAGCTCAAGACGGAGACGACCCGTACGGGTGCCGAGACCTCCACTGCCCAGATCACGTTGAAGACGGGACGCAACGTCCTCCGAGCGGAAGCGGAAGCGCCTGAGATCGCCAAGGCAGTCGATATGGCCATCGACAAGTTGGTATCGCAGGTGCGAAAGGTCAATGATCGCAAGCACAAACGGGGAGGCAAGCCGATTAACGAGCTCGTCGAGCCCCTCCCCTTCGATGCTGCCGCCGAGGAGGAAGCCGCCCATGCCGCCAACGATATGATCGGCAAGGTGGCTCGCACCAAGACGTTCCACATGGATCCGATTGGTGTGGAAACCGCGATCGAGCAAATGGAGTTGATCGGTCACGATTTCTATTTCTTCAGGAATGAGGAGGACGAGACCTTCACCGTTCTCTACCGTCGGAAAGATGGCTCCTACGGCCTGCTCTCGCCTGACTGATGAACGCGATCGGCGCCGGATCAAGTCCGGCGCCGAGTTGGTTAATCTTTCTTTCCCTCTTTCTTGAGGGCTTTGTAGTAGCTCTTGGGTTTCGCGTTCGCGATGCGTTCCTCTTCGGCCCGTAACGAGCGAATTTCCACAGCCTGCGTTTCCAGTTGCGATTCGATTTTGACCAGATCGTTATAGACGGTGACGTTCTGATTGGAGACCGGATTGCGCATTAACATACGCACCAGCTGCAGGATGGAATCGGCGTTTGCCCCTGCCGCGGCCGGAAGTGATGCTCGTTGCGCGATCACATCAACCATTTTGACCGTATCCTTGCTGGCATTGTTTTCAATGAGCATTGCCCGAATCTGCATCAGACCCTGTTTGACGTCCATTCCTGCATCCTTGTCGTTGGCGGCTGTTTTTCTGGTACGTAGTATAAGGTTAGTCGGGTAGCGCGGTATCCGCGGAAATGAGAGAGAGGCTTAACGGTGTATAAGGCGTTGACGATTGCTGGTTCAGATTCGGGAGGCGGAGCAGGTATTCAGGCCGATCTCAAGACCTTCGCTGCACTCGGTGTCTATGGCAGCAGTGTGATCACGGCAGTCACGGCGCAGAACACAGTCGAAGTCGCCGCAATCGCAGAGGTGCCCGAGGAAGTCGTCATTGCCCAGATCGATACCGTTGTTCACGACATCGGTGCCGATGCTGCCAAGACCGGTATGCTCAGCAGCGCCTCCATCATCCAGAACGTCGCCGATAGATTGGAAGCCTGGGGAATTCCGCATCTGGTTGTCGATCCCGTGATGGTCTCCAAGGGAGGTGTGGCGCTGTTGCAACCTGACGCTGTCGATGCCCTCAAGCGCGATCTGTTGCCGTTCGCCGATATCATCACGCCAAATATCTCCGAAGCAGAGGTGTTGGCGGGACGCCAAATCGCCTCGCCCGCGCATGCGCAGGAAGCCGCAAAGGCGATCGCAGCACTCGGTCCAAAGACGGTCGTGGTTAAGGGCGGACATCTGCCCGGATCACCAATCGATCTGGTGTTCCACGATGGTCAGTTCACGCCGATTGAGGGCACCCGCGTTGATACCCAAAATACGCACGGTACGGGCTGCACCTTCTCGGCTGCTATTACCGCTTTTCTGGCGCGGGGGTACGAGACGATGACGGCGATCCAGTTGGCCAAGAGTTTCATCCAGAACGCACTTGAGCAATCCTATGCCATCGGTGAAGGTCATTCACCGGTCAATCATTTCGCGGAACTTCCAGAGGACATACGAGCAGCTCTGGATGGTGCGCGCAAATGAATCAGCTACGGCAGGCATTGCGTCTTTACCTCGTTGCCAATGTCGCCTCTTGTCCACCTGGCGTGGATCTGATGGAGATCATTGAACAGGCAATAAGCGGAGGAGTGACCATGGTGCAGTTTCGTAATGATCTCTGGCCAGAGGAGGTCGTTCGACTAATCCTGCCGCGGGTGCGAGATACGTGCTTGCAAAGTGACACCCCATTTATCGTTAATGACGACGTCGAACTTGCCCTGGAGGTTGGTGCAGATGGTGTGCATCTCGGTGTCCATGATATGCCCATTGAGGAAGCCCGGGCACTTGCGATGAGTTCAGGCAGGCAGAACTTCCTCATCGGATACTCACCAGAGACTGAAGAGGATCTGCTAACCGCAAAACAACGAGGCGCTAACTACCTGGGCATCGGGCCAGTGTTCCCAACCAAAACAAAGAGGGATGCAGGTCAACAATTGGGGCTGAAAGAGTTTGAACGTCGGGTGGGACTCGGGGGTCTACCTACCGTCGGCATTGGTGGGATCAACCATCGCAACTTCCGGAGCGTTCTCGCAGCAGGGGCTGATGGTGTAGCTGTAGTATCAGCCATCTGTTCATCAAACGATCCCGAAGGAGTAGCCCTTCAGCTCTCCAGGAACTGAAAGAACTCATCCACCCGAGGATCATCGGCAGGATCCCAGAAGTGAGCTTTCATATCAACGGTAATCTCATCAATGAATGTCACACCCTCCACTTCGAGGCGATGTCGCATCTCATCCGGCGGTCCGAAATGGATGGCACCGGTCAGTATCCCTACCCGATTCACCACCCGATGCGCGGGCAGATCGCGATCGTGAGGTGAGTTGTTGAGCGCCCAGCCAACCATCCGCGCACTGCGGGGAGCACCCAGCGCCCGGGCGATAGCACCATAGGACGTTACATGTCCCTCCGGTATGAGAGCTGTGACTTCGTAGACGCGTTCCGCAAAGGTCATAAAGGAAACCATCCGGCCGAATGGGCCGTTTCATCAAGCAGGGTTGACCGAGAAGTATACTATCGGTCATGACGACAACTGTGCGTGACGTTATTCCTTCGCCACGTCTTGTGGAGACCATCATACATGCGATCACTTCTCAAAAAGATCATGGGCGATCCCAGTAGCAAAGACCTCAATGATGCCCAGAGTCTCGTTAGTCAGATCAACGATCTCGAATCCGAGTTCAGCCGCTTGAGCGATGCTCAGGTCCACGATGCCTTCCGGGCCCTGAGGCAACGTTATGCCGAGGGCGAACCACTGGATGAGTTGCTGCCTGAGAGCTTCGCCCTTACGCGTGAAGCTGCCAAACGTACCGTTGGCCAGCGCCATTACGATGTGCAGATGACTGGTGGTATCGTGCTCCATCAGGGCAAGATTGCTGAGATGAAGACCGGCGAAGGTAAGACGCTAACGGCCACTCTATCCTTGGCGCTCAACGCCATCAGCGCCAAAGGCGCTCATCTGGTCACGGTGAACGATTACCTCGCCCGTATCCAGATGCAAGAGTTGAGTCCGATATACTCCATGCTTGGATTGACGATTGGCTTGTTGCAGCATGAATCTTCCTATGTTTACGATCCTGAGTACGTGAACGAAGACGCGTCGCTGCAGTTCCTCCGTCCGGTAGAACGCCGGGAGGCCTACGCCACTGATATCACCTACGCCACCAATAACGAGATGGGCTTCGATTACCTGCGCGACAACATGGTTGTCGAGGCGGACAAAACCGTTCAGCGCGAACTGAACTATGCCATCGTGGACGAGGTTGACAGCATCCTTATCGACGAAGCGCGTACACCGTTGATCATCTCTGGCGCGGCCGAGAACGCAACCGACCGCTACTACCAGTTCGCCCAGATCGTGAAACAGTTACGACTCGATCGCGACTACGAAGTCGATCTCAAGCACAAGACGGCGACCCTCACCGAGGAAGGCATCGACAAGGTCGAACGCCTGGCTGGTATCCCGGATGGCGAATCGATCTTCGACGAACGCTTTCTTGATCAGACCCATTTCCTGGAGCAGGCACTGACGGCACATGCCGTTTACCATCGCGACAAGGACTACATCGTCCGCGACGGCGAAGTGGTGATTATCGATGAGTTCACCGGTCGTATGATGGACGGTCGGCGCTATAGCGAGGGTTTGCATCAGGCAATTGAGGCCAAGGAAAGCGTGAAGGTCCGTCGCCAAAACGTGACGATGGCAACCATCACCTTCCAGAACTACTTCCGTATGTATAAGAAGCTCTCCGGTATGACGGGTACCGCGGAAACCGAGAGCGAGGAGTTCTACCGGATCTACAGTCTGGGTGTGGTCGTGATTCCGACCAATAAACCGATGATCCGAGAAGACTACGGTGACCTCATCTTCAAGACCGAGCTCGGCAAGTTCGAGGCCGTTGCTGACGAGATCGAGGATATCTCGTCCTCTGGTCGACCTCTCCTGGTGGGTACGACATCCATCGAGAAATCTGAGTTCCTGAGCGAACTGTTGGCCAAGCGCGGAATCAAGCACGATGTGCTCAACGCCAAGCAGCACGAGCGTGAGGCTGCGATCGTCGAGTTGGCCGGTCACCGTGGCCATGTAACCATCGCTACTAACATGGCTGGTCGCGGTACCGACATCAAGCTGGAGAAAGGCATCGCCGATCTCGGTGGACTGCACATCATTGGTACCGAACGACACGAAAGCCGACGTATCGATAATCAGCTTCGCGGTCGCGCTGGTCGTCAGGGCGATCCCGGAAGTTCTCAGTTCTTCGTCAGTCTGGAAGACGAACTCATGCGCAGATTCGGCTCCGACCGCGTCGGCGGCCTGATGGATCGCATGGGTCTCGATGACGACCAGCCGATTGAGCACAAGATGATCAGCCGCTCTATCGAGAACTCACAAACGAAGGTTGAGGGCCACAACTTCGATCGCCGCAAGCACGTGGTCCAATACGACGATGTCATGAATCGACATCGCGAGGTGGTTTACGGAGATCGAAGAAGATCGTCGCTGGTGTCGATGTTCACGAGAAGATGATGGAGCTCATCGACGGCGAGATCGAGTCGATCGTGACCGCCAACGCAGATCCGAAGGAAGGTATCGACTACGAGCGCATTCTGGACCAGTACAAGGCACTCGTTCTACCCAGCAAGCTCACTCTGGCTGATCTTGAGGATCTCGATCAGGAGGATCTCACCGATCTCCTAATGGAAGATGGCGGTGGCTTACACCGAGGTCGCCAGTCGATTCCCGGCTGCGATGCTGGGTCGCGTGGAACGCAGTGTGTTGTTGATGGTGATTGACAAGCTGTGGGTTGAGCACCTAACCACGATGGACGATCTGCGTCAGGGTGTGGGCCTACAAGCGTTTGGACAGAAGGATCCGTTGGTTGTCTATCAGACCGAAGGCTACCGACTCTTCAACTTGCTGCTGGAGAATATCCAGCACGATGCGGTGCGTTCGATCTTCCGGGTCCAGCCGGCAATCGCCAACCAACCGGTGCAGACGAGCATCTCCAGCGCGGAGACGACCACCAACGCCGGTGGCGAGGAGCCAGATGCCCGCAAGCCGCGACGTGTGACCAAGGTGGGACCAAACGAACCGTGCCCATGCGGGAGTGGCAAGAAATACAAGCATTGCCACGGAGCGCCAGCCGCAAAGCGGGCCGCAGCGGTATAGCAACAAAGCAAAAGAGGGAGGTCGGTGGATTCCGACCTCCCTCTTTCTGCATTCAGCGGTTACTTGCGGGTAAAGTCCTGAATCAATGACTGTACCTCGCGCAGCAACTCAGTGGAGGCCTCTCGCACTTTCTGTTGCTGTTGTTCATCCAGCAATACGCCGTAGACAAGCGCCCCGGCGGCGGCAGTCCAAATAAGCAGCGAACGCGAATCACGACCGCCTCTCGCGCAGAGGCCGCCGCAACCTTGCGTTTCTCGTCAGCAACGGTCGCGAATTGATTGAGTGATTCCTTCGCTTCTTCGCCAAAGTGTTCGGCGGTTTGCTTCGCCTGTTCAGCGATCTCTCCCGCCTGAGTTTTCACGGCCGGCAACACCTCCGATTCCGCCCGTTCCACCACATCTGCGGCTTTGTCCGCAATCCTCTCGGAGGTCGCCGCGAACTCCGTCTTGGCTTTCTGGGTGAGATCGGCACTCTTGAGTTTGCCCTGCTCACTCATCTGGCGCGCTTCCTCTCCGAACTCTTTCAGCTTCGGAAGCACTTCAGCTTCGATCAAACGCTCGATCTCCGGTCCACTTGCCTTGATGGCTTCAAGCAGGGATCGGGAGCCGCCCTGGGCACTGGATATCTGCTCACCCAACTTCTTTCCCAGTTGTTCGAGATCCGCCGTCGTTTGCTTGGACGCTTTTGCCGCCGCCTTGCGCGTTCGCTTGGCAATGTCCTTTTCCTGAGCCTTCGCCAAGGCGGTTTTCAGGTAATCGCGGGAAGACTCGACCGGAGCTGGTGGTGTTGGAGGAGCCGGTTTCTTTGGCGCAGCGCGCTGAGAAGGCCTGCACCCACCGCCGCGACGACACCGGCTATGCGATCACCTTACCTATCGAGGCTTGCTGCTCCAATCCGATTTCTTCTACTTGCACGGTGGGTGTAGGATTTTCGGTGGGGTTCATTGTTCGCTCCGTTCTGATCCTGTTGACCGCTGTTACGTTGATCCCTACTCCGCAATCATAGTGCCAGAGCATCGGTCTCCACATCCAATTGAGGCGCAATATATAGATGCATAACAGTACACATTATGACGTAGTGGTAATCGGTGCTGGCCACGCTGGTACTGAGGCAGGGCTGGCGGCTGCGAGAATGGGTGCCCGCACGCTAATGCTCACACCGAATCTGGATAGGGTTGGGTTCATGCCCTGTAATCCATCGATCGGTGGACCCGCGAAGAGCCAGATCGTAGCTGAGGTCGATGCGCTTGGTGGGGCCATGGCTGAGATTGCCGATGCCACAGCCATGCAGGCGCGACTTCTCAACACCAGCAAAGGGCCAGCGGTGCAGGCTATTCTCGACTGCAATGCGACAAAAGCCTCTACGCCATCGCGATGAAGGAGCGGGTCGAGCTGCAGGAGAACCTCGACCTCGTTCAGGATGAAGCGACAGGTATCGAACTCACATCCTCGATCCGACCTCAGGTCGCGGGGGTGATACTGCGTCACGGTGGTCGCATCGCCTGCAGTGCGGTGGTGGTGACGGCTGGCACGTTCCTGCGCGCGCGCATGATCAGTGGCGAGTCGTCGCTGGCGGGTGGGCGAGCCGGTGAGGCTAACGACCTGCAGTTGTCGGCATCACTGGCCGATATCGGATTGCGGCTGAAGAGATTCAAGACGGGAACCCCTCCCCGACTCGACGCCCGCAGCATCGACATTGATGCCTGCGTGGTACAGCCGGGAGATAAGGAATCGCGATGGATCAGCCGTAACGGGGCTCAAGGGCAGATCGTTCAGATGATGTTGCCAGCAGCCGCGGATGGCATCTTCTCCGAACCGCAGCTCCTCGGTGACCGGATGCAGGTCCCCTGCTATCAGACATCCACGAATGAGGAGACGCATGCGATCATCCGTGCGAACCTCGATCGGGCACCGATGTATAACGGCAGCATCGAAGGGACAGGTCCTCGCTACTGCCCGTCGATCGAGGACAAGGTCGGGAGATTCGCGGACAAGACCTCGCATCCCATCTTTATTGAACCCGAGGGTGGCGCAGCCATGAGGTCTATGTACAGGGACTGAGTACCAGCCTGCCTGCCGATGTTCAGCACGATGTCGTGCGTTCTATTCGCGGACTGGAGCAGGCGCGGATCACGCGCTACGGATACGCCGTCGAGTACGATGCGCTTGATGCAACGGAACTCTTGCAAACACTCGAGACGCGAAAAGTTGACGGTCTCTTCATGGCCGGTCAGGTGAACGGTACCAGCGGCTATGAGGAAGCAGCCGGGCAGGGACTGATTGCAGGGGCCAATGCCGCCGCGAAATCGCTGGGGAAACCGGAGTTGATCCTTACCCGCACCGATGGTTACATCGGTGTGATGATCGATGATCTCACCTCGCAGCAGTTCACCGAACCCTACCGTATGCTCACATCCCGGGCAGAGTACCGTCTGATCCTCCGCTCGGATACTGCAGATGCCCGACTTGCGGAGAGGGCGCAGACGTTGGCTCTGATCAGCCAGGAGCGTCGCGATTCTGTTGCGAAGGAACAACTGGCCATCCGCAGGCTTCAGGATGGGCTATCGCAAATCTGGTTGGGAGATAACGAACGACATGCAGCTGCCTTGAGATTGCAGGGGCTCGAACCAGCGAACCGATCAATGACCGCACTTGATCTTGCCCGTCGGCCACATGTAGCGCTGGATGCTGTGTTGCGGGCAATGGTGGCGCTTGGCTTCTGGCAGGAGGGTATCCCCACCGGACTCACACTCGATCGTGCCCAGACTGCGATCGCCTATAGCGCGTTTATCGACAAAGAAGAGCGCGAGGCCGAACGCCATCGCAAGGCAGCGACGGATCGACTCGACCCAGACATGGATTACGCCAGCGTTCGCGGTCTGCGGATTGAAGCCCAACAGAAGCTGAACACCGTCAGACCACTCAACATCGGCCAGGCTCAACGCACACCGGGCGTAACGCCCGGCGATATCAGCGCCCTTCTTGTGCATGTGAGCAGAAATAGTTCCTGACATGTACAATACGGGCCGTATGGCGAACGCCAACCTTCGTTTGGGCCGCCGGCGATACGTAAAGGACACCACCACTTGGCCAGTATCCGTCACGCATTGCGTGGCAACGCAGGCAATACACCGGCAGAAACGATCCGCATTCTCGTGCCAGTCACCGGAAGCGATACCGATGCCAAACTCCTCAGCTACGTAGGCAAAATCGCCCAGAAGAAGCAGGCCTTCATCATCTTGATTTACGTGGTCGAAGTGGAGCAGGCTCTGCCGCTTGATGCGGACCTACCGGAAGCGATCACATACGGCGAGCATGTGTTGCGTGAAGCACAGCAGATCATCCAGCAAGCACTCGATAGCAAGTCTTGCAGCATCCACACCGATCTGCTGCAGGCCAGATCCGCTGGTGCGGCCATCGTCGATGAAGTCAGTATCCAAAACGCCGATCTGATCATCATGAGTACGAGCGTGTCCAAACGTATGGGCAAGCGTACCTGTGGCGAGACGACGGACACCATCCTTCGGAATGCACCGTGCGAGGTGGTCATCCTCCGTGGTCCGATGTCGGATGCGCTGCTGGAAGAGCTTCATATGGAGACCGAAGCCGAATGAACGTGATCATCATGGGGTGTGGTCGAGTTGGTGCTCGCCTGGCCGTTGAGCTGGATAAGCAGGGACACCGGGTCACAGTTATCGACCGGCTGACGTCCTCCTTTGAACGACTTGGCAAGGGGTACGGCGGTAACACCGTCATTGGTACCGGTATTGATGAGGATGTTCTGCGATCGTCTGGTATCGACTCCACTGATATCTTCATTGCCACCACCAATACCGGACAATCGCAATATCATGGGCGCGCAGGTGGCCAAGACGATCTTCCGCGTGCCACACGTGATTGTGCGACTGTATGATCCCGTCCGCGCCGAGGCCTATCGAACAATGGGTCTCGATACGATCTGCCCCACGACGACCATTTCGGGACTCATCCTCGATATGATCGACGGCTACGGCCATCAGACCGGGAGCAACTAGCATGTATGTGATCGTTGTGGGAGCCGGCAAGGTTGGTTACTACCTCGCGAAAACGCTCTTGATGGAGGACCATGAGGTGCTCCTGATCGAGCGGGATGTCTCGAAGGTCGAATACTACGCCGAACGCCTGGGAGCTGTGGTTATCCGGGGTGATGGCGCGGAAGCGAGCGTCCTCGAACAAGCCGGAGCCGCTCGCGCGGATGTCGTTGTAGCAGTAACCGGTGAGGACGAAGACAACCTGGTTGTCTGTCAGGTCGCCAAAAACCGATTCAAGGTCGGACGCACGATCGCTCGCGTGAACAACCCCAAGAACGAGCAACTCTTCCGCCTCCTCGGGGTGGATGTCACCGTCAGTCAGACTAATTTCATCCTCAATCTGATTGGTCAGGCGATCCCCGAGAGATCAACGCCATCTCATGAATCTTCGCCACGCCGGTTTGGCGATCGTGGAAGCGACGATTTCGGAGCGATCACCAGTTGTGAACCTGGCCGTCGAGGAGCTCAACCTGCCGGTCAGTTGCGCCATTGCTGCTATCGCCCGTGGTCTGGCAGGTAATCGTCCCCAATCCACAGACGACCATCGAGGTCGGAGACGAGATCATCGCGGTGACGCACCTCTCGGAAGAGGGGCAACTCAGAGATTTGCTCGTCGTCGATTAGGTCAGAGAACGACGAGGGGCACCACGCGGTGCCCCTCGTTCCGCTTTCGTTCCCGGTTGGCGACTATGGATAGACACCGCGAATGCGAGTGAACTCGGCGACGCGCTCAATCGCGCGCACCAACGCACCGGTGCGGAAGTTGACGTTGTTGGCCCGACTGGTGTCTCGCATGGCAACGTAGCTCTTGGCCATGATCAATCGCAAGCGCTCGTTCACCTGCTGCTCCGTCCATGGGAAGGCCTGCATTGCCTGCACCCACTCGAAGTAGCTCACGGTGACACCACCGGCGTTGGCATAGATATCCGGCAGCAACGCGATACCTCGATCGTGCAGGATCAGGTCAGCTTCCGGTGTGGTGGGACCATTCGCACCTTCCGCAATGAGTTTCGCCTTAATACGTGGAGCATTGTCCTCGGTGATGGAGTTCTCAAGCGCGGACGGAATCAGAATCTCGCAGTCCAGTTCAAGCAGTTCCTCACCGCTCACCGCCTCCGCATCCGGGAATCCGCGCAGCGAGCCGGTTTCGGCCTTGTAGGCATGCACAGCCTTCATGCTGAGTCCGCCTGGGTTGTAGATACCGCCACTGGAATCGCTGACGGCGATGACCTTGGCGCCAACCTGCTCGATCAAGGTGGCGGCGATGCCACCGACATTACCGAAGCCCTGAACTACGACTCGCGCATCGGAAAGATCCATATCCAGATCGCGGGCAGCTTCCTCAATCGCATAGACCACGCCGCGGCCAGTGGCCTCGTTACGTCCTTCGGATCCACCAAGCACAATTGGCTTGCCGGTGGTGACGCCGGGTACGGCATGCCCAACATTCATAGAATAGGTATCCATCAGCCACGCCATTGTCTGAGCGTTGGTGTTGACGTCCGGAGCGGGGATATCGGTGTCTGGTCCGATAATCGGCATCAACTCAGAGGTGAAGCGGCGGGTCAGGTTCTCGAGCTCCTGCAGGCTCATCGCCTTGGCATCGACCTTCACACCACCCTTAGCACCACCATAGGGAATACCAACAACCGCGCACTTCCATGTCATGAACATGGCCAGTGCTTTCACCTCTGCCAGCGTTACGTTCTGGTGATAGCGAATACCGCCCTTGGTTGGACCGGGCATACGGTTGTGCTGAACGCGGTGACCTTCAAAAACCTGCACCGATCCATCATCCATCTTTACCGGGAAATGGACAGTCATCTCGCGCTGGCAGGTTGAGAGCCGTGCCCGCAGATGATCCTCAAGTCCGATAATGTCCGCGGCGATATTGAACTGCTCAATGGCGACATCGAACAGACTTCGCTCATCAACTGACACCACGCTGGTGGTTCCCATTGCTGTTGACATCCACGTTGTCCCTTTCTAAGGACTATTCCTCGTTCAGGAGGGAAAGGAGTGCTGCACGCACGTCATCCGCATTGGCGCGACCGCCAGTGCGCTTCATTGTCTCGCCCATAAGCCGACCGATTGCGGCCTGCTTTCCACTGCGGAAGTCTGCCACGGCGGCCGGTTGTGCCGCCATCGCCTCCCGTGCAGCGTCCAGTACGGCGCCGTTATCGTCCATGGCCAGCAGATTCAGTCGCTCAGCGGCCGCGCTTGGAGACTCATCGACCGCGAGCTCTGCCAACACGGTCTTGGCCGCAGTGCCTGTCAGTTGCTTGCCAACCACCAGATTAACCAGCTCCCGTAACTGTCCAGAGTTGATCGGGAACTCATCAGCGGCCATACCACGCGTTCTGGCAAACCCCATGACATCATTCAACAACCAGTTCGCGACCTGCTGTGGATAACCATTACTCGTGTTACCAGCAATCGCCTCTTCAAAGAAGTCGGCGATACCACGCTCCGTGTTGAGGAGCGCTGCATCCGAGCCCGACAAACCGAGCTCAGCAGCGAACCGTCGCTCGCGATCTACCGGCAGCTCACCAACGGTATCGGCGATGCTGGTGACCAACTCTCGTGAGATATGCAGCGGCGGTAGATCGGGTTCCGGGAAGTAGCGGTAATCATGCGCGGCTTCCTTGGATCGCTGGCTGACGGTGATACCCTGGGCATCGACCCATCCCCGCGTCTCCTGGAACAGTTCCTCGCCGTTGGCCACGGCCTCGCGCTGGCGAATCTCCTCGTACTTCAGTGCTCGCTCAACAGCACGGAAGGAGTTCATGTTCTTGATCTCTACCTTCGGACCAATGAAACTCCCATCCTCAGCGCGAACGGAGATATTCGCGTCGCAACGGAACGCGCCCTCCTCCATATTGCCGGTCGAGGCACCGATTGCGCGAAGGATGCGTCGCAGAGCCACGAGATACTCACGCGCTTCCTCGGGTGTAGTCAGATCCGGTTCACCAACGATCTCCATCAGGGGAACACCGGATCGATTGAGGTCAACCAGGCTCAACCCTTCGTTGGCAGCGATATCGTGTACCAACCGCCCGGTGTCTTCCTCAATATGAACGCGGGTAATCCCCGCGGTGCGGGTGACGCCATCCACGGTGATCTCAAGCGAGCCGTTGATGCAGAGCGGCAGATCGTACTGCGAGATCTGGTAACCCTTCGGCAGGTCGGGATAGACGTAGTTCTTCCGATCCATTTTGCAGTAATCGGGGATCTCGCAGTTCAGCGCCAGGCCCGTGCGAATCACGGTCTCAATCGCCTGCTGATTCATCACCGGTAGTGCCCCCGGAAGTCCCAGGCAGACCATACAGACGTGAGTGTTCGGTTCCGCATTGGCGTAATCCGCGGAACAGGAGCAGTACATTTTGCTCCGAGTCAGCACCTGAGCATGCACTTCGAGACCGATGACGGTCTTAAGCGTGGCAGCAGGAGCTTGGGTTGTCGTGGAGTTCAAGGTCGGACGTCCTTCAGTTTGAGTCTCAACACCGCTCAATCTCCACAAGAATAAACCAAAGCAGTCTGGCTGAAAAAGCGTGCTTATATGGATGGTGCGAGGAAGAACCGCGTGGGCAGTACTCGGAGCCAAAATCCGACCTCCAAACAGGGATATGTGTCGGACTGGCAACCGGGCAGTTTCCTTGCTGCGACCGGGTTTTTCACGGTAGCGAGCGTCGTTTTCTGTGGTACTATCGTGGCAGTGTGAGTGGCGGGCAGAACGCGTATATGCACATGCCAAAAACGCCACGAGGGTGGAATCCGGGCCACGCCCGGTAACGGAGGCGTTCCACAACGATGGTGGCAGCAACCCAACAGAAAATGATCACAGGCACAATCAATGGACAGAGTGTCACTGTCCCGGCCGGAACGAGCATCCTTGAGGCGTCTCGCTCTGCAGGTATCGACGTGCCGAATCTCTGTTTCCAGCCGCTGATGCGCGCCTGGGGATCATGCCGCATCTGTACCGTTGAGGTTATCGGCAAGCGCGGTGGCCTGGTAGAATCCTGCGCCGCTCAGTTTGGCGAAGGCATGGTGGTAGAAACGCACTCCGAGGAGTCGCTTAAGGCTCGCCAATACATCCTACAGATGTATCTGATCGATCACGCGCTTGACTGCCCCACCTGTGACAAGAGCGGTGAGTGCTACCTGCAGGACAATACCTACCTGCACAACATCAACGCCAATCCCTATCGCCGCCCCAAGAACGCCACTCCATACGAGCACTTCAGCGCCAACATTGACTACAAATGGGATCGCTGCATCATGTGCAACCGCTGCACCCGCGTATGCGATGAGATGATCGGCGTAATCGCAATCGAAAGCACCAACCGTGCACTCGAGGCCACCATTGCCCCGGCCTTCGGCGAAGATATGATCTCCGAAGGTACGTGCGTCAACTGCGGTATGTGCATCGCCGTCTGTCCGGTCGGTGCCCTCACGGATCGCCACTTCGGCCATCACCCGTGGGAACTGGACACCACCGAGACCATCTGCGGTTTCTGCGATGTTGGCTGCACTATCAATATCGAGTCCAACAAGGGTATCGTTCGCCGCTCCACCAATCTGTGGGAGCGCGGCGTCAACCATGGCTATGTCTGCGAGAAGGGCAAGTGGGGTCACGAGCGCATCCAGAATCCGGATCGACTCACCCATCCATTCTCCCGTGACGCCCAGGGCCAAGAGTTCCACGTCTCGTGGGACGAAGCACTCGGTCTTGTGGCCGACGGACTCAGCACCTATAAGAACGGCGAGTTCGGTGTGCTGGCCAGCGGCGAAAACACCAACGAAGAAGCCTGGGTGTTGCAACAGTTCAGCCGCACCGTGATGCAGAGCAATACGATCAATCGCCTGATGACACCGAATATGGCAGCAGTCGAACGAGCGACCCGCAAGGCACTCGGCTACGATATCGCTGGCACCAACAACATGCAGGAACTGCAGAGCGCGGCCAAGAATATACTGGTTGTCGGACCCAGCGTTTACGAGCACGCACCAGGCGTGAGCTACTGGATCAATCACAGCCGTATTTACCGCGAGAGCCGTATCGTGGTGGTTGCAACCGAGCGCTATCCGCTTTGCGATCGCGCGGCTCATTGGCTGCAACCACAGCCTGGCACGACCGCACTGGTGATGCAGGGTATCGAATCCGAAATCGCCCGACTCGGTCTTGGCAACGGTGCTAACACACCCTCTGTCGATCTTAACGAGGTAGCCGCTACATCCGGTGTACCGGCCGAGAAGATCACCGAGGCCGCTGTCGTCTTCGTCACCGGTGCACACGAGATGCCAACCAGTGCTCCTGATGGTGGTTACGCCCCGGGTGCCGTCTTCCACACACTCGCCCACGATGTGGCCGATGACCGCCTGCTCGCGATCCGCCACCAGGATTCCAGTGAGCATGACTATCCGGATGCCGAAGCTGTCGCAGCTGCCTGCCTTTCCATCTCCGCCATGACCGGTAACGTCGGCCGAGCCGGTGGCGGTGTGGCTTCGCTTCGCGGTCCAGCCAACTATCAGGGTGTCACGGATATGGGATTCGTCGCAGGTGCATTACCGGGCGGAGCTTCCGTCTCCGATGACGCGGCACGCGGTGCGCTTGAAGCGCTTTGGGGAGTGACATTGCCTGCGGATGCTGGCGTCGCCTCCGATGATCTCGTTGATGCGATTGAGTCCGGCAAGATTAAGGCGATGTGGGTTGAGGGTGGTTTCGGCACTCGTCGCAAGGTCGCCGACGAACGACTCTATGCGGCACTGCAGAAGCTTGAACTACTGATTGTGACCGATTCCTACGATTCGCCATTGACCCAGATCGCGCACGTGGTCCTACCGATGGCATTGAACCTCGAAAAAGACGGGACCTTCACCAACTACGATCGCACCGTCCAGCGCGTTCGTGCCGCCGTTCCTGCGATGGGCGATGCCTGGAATGGCATTGAGATCGTGTCCGAGATTGCAGCTCGCATGGGCTACGATATTCCGGCCGTGCACGCCAGCCGCGTGATGGCGGATATCGCTAAGGTGGTTCCGGGATACGCCGGTGTGACTTACGCCCGGCTGGAGCGTGGCGGTGTGGTGACGCCAAACACATCCCTCACCGACAGCGGTACATCCATTCTGTTTGCAAACGCGTAGTTCCGAAAGGTATCCAGATGCTCGATGAAGTCAAGGGTTTTCAAGTCACGCTGAAGCGACTGTTCGCCCCCAAACTGACACAGGAATATCCGGAAGAACGACGTGCGATGATGAGTCGCTTCCGTGGTTTGCCGGCACTACGCGCCGATCCGGAGACGGGCGAAGCACTCTGTGTGGCCTGCGGTCTCTGCGCACGTATCTGCCCGACCAGCTGTCTGGAAATGCACGTTGTCCCGTCGGAAGAAGGTGACCGTGAGCTCGGCGAGTTCATCCTGAAGTCTGGCCGTTGCCTCTTCTGCGGGCTTTGCAGCCAGGTGTGTCCGGTGGACGCGATCACCATGAGCCAGGAGTATGAACTGGCCGTGTTCGACCGCGAAGGCCTGGTCTACACCAAGACCGAGTTGGCCGCGTTCGGTGCCCAGGGCGAGACCTGGTGGGAAGCCGGCGTTGGTGCGGATCATCAGCAGACGAACGCCCGCAACCGGTTCGACCCGAATCGTCACGTCATGGAGAACCTGCGGGACTAACCCCAGATATCACCACGGATACGCACAAAGGCCGGTCGATGTGACCGGCCTTTGGCGTGCATGGCAGTGGATATGTCTGCTAGCCCGTGACCAGACCGCGCAGGAACTCGAGGTTCATGCGGTCATACTCGCCCGCGTCGTCCTTCTCCGTCTCCAGAATCGCGGGGAGACCAGCGAGGCGAGGGTCATTGACGATGGCGCGGAACGCTCCAGGTCCAATCTCGCCCTTGCCGATGTGCTCGTGGCGATCCTTGTTACTGGCAAATGACTGCTTACTGTCGTTCAAGTGCAGCACACGCAACTTATCCAAACCAATGACGCGGTCGAACTCATCGAAGACGGTGACCGTAGCTTCCTCAGTGCGGAGATCGTAACCGGCTGCAAAGGCGTGGCAAGTATCGAAACAGACACCTACGCGTTCCTTCGCCTCGACGAGATCAATGATGGCTGCGATTTCCTCGAAGCTGCGCCCAAGCGCAGTTCCCTGTCCGGCGGTCGTCTCCAGACACGTGATGACATTGTTGTCGGGTAGGGCATCGAAGATGCGGTTGAGCGAATCCGCAAACTGTTGAATCCCCTGCTCCACACCGCTACCGGTGTGCGCGCCCGGGTGTGTCACCAGATACTGGATATCGAGAATCTGTCCCCTCTCCAGCTCGTCGGTAAACGCAGCCATGGATTTCTCCAGGAGGTCCTCTTTCGGTGAAGCGAGGTTAATCAGGTAGCTGTCGTGAATCACCATTTGCCGGATGCCGGTGCGCTCGCGTTCGATATGGAAACTCTCGACCACACCAGGATCAAGCGGTTTCGCGATCCACTGCCGTTCGTTCTTACTAAAGATCTGAGCACTGGTCGCACCAACATCTGCTGCTCGCTGCAGTGACTCGTGCACACCACCACTGGCGGATGCATGTGTACCGAAATCGAGTGTCATGAGGCGTTGTCCCTGGCTATCAGTTCGCGAATGACCGGCTGGTTGTATCCGATAACTGCCTCGCTCCCACTCACCAACAGCGGTCTCCGGAGCAATCGGGGTTCCTCGGTCATGAGCTGCAGAATCTCCTCATCGGAAAGATTCCTGGTGGCCAACCCCATTTCCTTGTAAGGCGTACTACGAACGGAGAGGATATCGCTGACGGCTAAGCCGGTCGCCTTCAGGAGGTCCTCAAGCTCTGCCACAGTGAATCGCTGCTTGAAGAACTCTCGAACCTTAAAATCAGCGCCTTCCGACTTGAGAAGATTCTCGGCATTCCGGCAACTGGAACATGATCGATAGAGATACGCGGTAATCAACTCCGACCCTTTCCGTGATCTGGTACGTTCACCTAATTGTACCCGTCGCGCCAAGGCGGCGTGATAGACTTCCGACTGCACTGTATGGGAGGTTCATCGCAGCTGTGACTCCGTCACCCCAATCGAATCCGGAGCTGACGGTGGTCATCCCGGTGTACAACGAGCACAATCGTATAACGCGTACGCTGCATGAAGTTGCCGCCTATTTTTCCGATCGCAACGCCGAGATTCTGGTCGTCGACGACGGTAGCACCGACGATACAGTGACGATTGCCAACGAGATCGCCGCCCAGTATCCACAGGTACGAATCGTGCCGGAGAAGCATCGTGGCAAGGCGGCGACCGTGCTGGCAGGTATGGAAGCTGCGCAGGGGGAAATCGTTGGGTTTATGGATGCCGATCTGGCAACTCCGTTGCAAACGTGGCAAGCATGTGAGGCCGCACTCGCAAGCGGCGCTGGCGTAGCGATCGCCTCCCGCGAAGGCGTAGGATCAAATCGGCTCAATGAACCATTCTATCGCCACATAATGGGGCGGGCCTTCAATGGGCTGGTTCGGCTTCTTCTGCTACCTGGCATTCACGATACCCAATGCGGATTCAAGGTATTCACGCGTGAAACGCTGGACGATATCCTGCCCCGACAGCAACTCTATCGCGATGCCGGAGAAGTGCGAACTGCGCGCGTTACCGCGTTCGATGTCGAGCTCCTGCACCTGGCCCGCAAGTATGATCACGAAATCGCGGTGATACCGATCACCTGGGAGTATGGCGACCAAAGCAAGGTGAATCCGGTGACCGACACAGTTCAGAACCTGGCAGACGTGTTAAAGGTGAAATGGAACGATATCCGTGGACGGTACTGATCGTCGGCAGCGGGCGCGACAGGTTATCCCGCAACTTGCGGAGAAGCTGGAGCTCTCAGCTGATCTGACGATCCTCTCTGAGCGCTGGAATACCGTCGCGAGACTTGGTGATAGTGGCGTCATCGCCAAGGCGGCCACGCTGGCTGAGATGGCGAAAGCGGATCCACTGCACTGGTTTCAGCTCGAGATTGAGGTCTGCCGCACCCTCGCTGACCAGGGTGGTCCGGTACACCGTCCGTATGCGGATGGACTCTACATCGTCGATGGGCTCCCGATCACACTTTGGCACGAGGTCGAAGGCGAGATGGGCGAAGCGACTGAGGTTGAGTTAGTGGAGTCGCTAGCAACAGTCCACCGTTTGGGTGGCGACCTCTTACGCGATGAGCCGTGGTTTGCGACGATTACCACGCATTTCGCCGATGTCTTTCCGAAGTTGCATGATCGATCGGTTATCGATCCCATAGCATTGGGTCAACTCAAGGATCGCTATCAAGAACTCATGGAGCTGGTCGTCGCCGCAAACCTGATGAACGGTTTCATCCACGGTGACGCCCAGCGGAAGAACGCGATGGCAACAGATAACGGAGCCGTCTGGATCGATTTCGAGGAATGTTCCTACGGACCGATTGCCTGGGATCTCGCCTGCCTGACGATGCATCGTCGCTTCGATACAGACCGCGTGCTCGACTACTATGCCGAAATGAGCGGTCACGATCGCATCCGGAACGCGGACACTAATACATTGAAACAGCTCCGCGACCTGGAAGGATTAACCTGGATGCTGGCGATTCAAGACGAACGGGAACCTGAGTTCAAAGCCGAGACAGCGAGTCTGTTGCGAGACGTTTTGGCTGCGCAACGGCTGTAAGGACTCGGCAACACAATGCTTCGATCATCAACGCCGGTTGAACTGGCGTTCCAACTCCGCCTGACTCATATGCAGCATCGTTGGGCGGCCGTGACCGCAGGCACGTGGATGCTCGCATCGCTCAAGTTGAGCGACCAACTCTCGCATCTCGGGCAGGCTCAGTGATTGCCCTGCTCGAATACTGGTATGGCAACTAGCGCTAATCGCGACGGAATCCATCCAACTATCCCCCGCACCACCCTCTACAAGCTCGCGCAGTATCTCGTGGAACCGTATGGTGACATCGACACCGCGAACCAACGCTGGAATCGCACGGATGATGATCGATGACTCGCCAAAGCGCTCGGTGTCGTAACCGATCTGATTGAGCTCATCGACTGACTTCTCGAAGATCGCGAGTTCGTCCGGTGGCAACTCGATCACCAGCGGATCTAGCATCGCCTGCTGATCGACTGCTTTCGCTTGCATCTGCGCCAGTATCTTCTCGTACATGATCCGCTCATGGGCGGCGTGCTGATCGATCAGGAACATCCCGTTCGGTCCTTCAGCGATGATGTAGGTACCGCTCACCTGCCCCAGAACACGCAGAACCGGGATACCGGAGGGATTAGCAGATGGTTCCACCGGTGTGTGAGCAACATCTTCGGTGCGAACGCGGGAATCCAATCGTTGATCCGGTGAGAGCGGAATAGGATCGGCACCGGACGAGAACGTGATCTGGGTCGGCTCCAGGCGCGCTCGTGGGACAGGTTCGAACGTGATCTCCCGCAACACCTCATTACGCTGGGTTAGCAGGGTGGAATGTGCCGCTCGTTGCACCGCCCGGGCAACTGCGCGCTCATCAGCGAACTTAACTTCCGCCTTCGTTGGATGGACATTGACGTCAACTGCTGCCGGATCGACCTCGATCCGCACCATCCCGAGGGGGTGCCGTTGCACCATCAGCAGGCTGTGATACGCCTCCTCCAGTGCGAACACCAGTGCCCGATGCTGAATCAACCGACCATTGACGAAGAAGTGAAGACTCTGCCGATGCGAACGATGCACTGCGGGTGAACTGATCCAACCGCTGACGGTGACACCAGGTACCCGCATCTCCTCCGACATCTCGCCCAGCAACAGAACGTTGCCACGCAACTCGTTTCCGAATACACCAATCGCTGCGGACTCATCGTTGCCGCGACCATCGGTCCGGATCGAAGTGCGACCATCCGACGTGAGTGTCCACTGAATATCGCTCCGGTGACAGGCGTAGGCGCTGATCAGTCGATTGATGTACGTCGCTTCCGTGCTGGGTTGGCGCAGGAACTTGCGGCGAGCGGGAACGTTGCCAAAGAGATCGCGCACAGTAACGGTGGTGCCCCGAGGCGCGGCATCGATGCGGGGAGGTTCGTTGCGTCCGTAATCGATGGCGATACTACCACTACCCGAGGTGGAACCGGATCGGATCGAGAGGGATGCGACTGAGCCGATGCTCGGCAACGCCTCACCGCGAAAACCGAGTGTGTGCAACGTCTCCAAATCATCGAAGCTGCTCAGCTTACTGGTAGCGTGACGCGTGACCGCAAGTGGCAACTCCTCCAGCGACATCCCACAGCCGTTGTCCGTCACCCGGATAAGCTTGTTCCCACCCTCCTCGATCTCGACATCAATACGGGTGGCTCCCGCATCGATCGCGTTCTCGATTAGCTCCTTGACCACCGACATCGGGCGCTCAACGACCTCGCCTGCCGCGATTTTGCCGATGGTTTCTTCTGTGAGGAGCTGGATAGGCATAGATCGTCCGGTGGTCAAGTATCGTCTGTTCGACTTTCTATTCTACCGAAGACAACCAGTCACGGTGCTCAAGGAGGGACTCGGCGCCCACATCTGCACCTTTACGGTGACTGGAAACCGCCTTCGAGTCCGGATCGAAGAAACGCCAGGGTGCATCCACTGCCTTGCTGATACCGATGCGAGGTCCTGCAAGTACACGTACGTCATCGGTCGTCGCGGTCACAGCAAAATCACCGCCCGCATTGACTGGACTGCCGACATCGTCCAGGGAAACTGCTAACGCCTGACCGACATTGCCTGGTCCACGGCCGAGCTGCATGTCCGGTACCTCACCTCGTCGTTCGCGCATGATCTCGAGACCAATCATTGGATCAATCGCCCGAATCAGCACTCCACCACCCTCACCCGGTTCATGCGAGACGATGTTCAGGCAGAGGTGTATCCCATACGATCGATAGACATAGACATGACCAGTCGGTCCACCGAGAATGCTGCGAGCAAGCTTCATCCGAGCACTATGCGAGGCGGGATCGGCCGGCCCCGCGTATGCCTCGGTTTCGACGATGCGACCGCCCGCGATCACACCATCGCGGGCAACGGTGAGTTCACACCCAACAAGATCATGAGCAACGATCACCGGGTGTCGATGGAAGAATGCATCAAGCATTGGCGGTCCCTGACTGAGTTGGTCGTTCGATTGATCGGAGAGATGGGATCAAAAGCATACCGATGGGCACCAGCAGGTTCAAAATGACAAAGATCTGTAAAGTACGATCGATTCCGAGTCCCTCCAGCATGAATCCGTAGAGGAGGATCCCGATTGGCCCCGGACACATCATCAACGCCGTCGAAGCTCCGAAGACGCGGGCACGCATTTCGGGAGGAACCTGCTCCTGCTCAACAGACATGTGAATGGGATTGATGGGTTCGAAGATCACGGCACTGAAGAATATCGCCGCCGCGATCACCCACCAGGATGGCGAGAAGAGCAGTACAGAAAACGCAGCTGCGCGAACGAAGAATCCCGCGAACAGCGCCATAGATCGATTCAACCGCTCACCCACCCAGACGTAGAGCAGGTTCCCCACCAGGGAACCGAATCCTAATGCCGAGAAAATGAGTCCCAGCGCAACCGGGCTTTGCAACACATCACGCGTATAGACCGGGAGGATCGTCGAGAAGATCGGTTCGGCGATGAGTGTACCGATCGAAAAACTGACCAGCATCCAAAACAACGTGGATCTGCTGTAAAGGAAGCGGAAACCCTCTCGGACCTCGCTAACATACTCACCTAACCCTCTGAATGTCTTCTCAACGCCGTGAACATCAATCTGAGGAATGGCGAGAGCCATCACTGCTGCTGCAATCACGAATGAAACACCATTCACATAGAGCAGATTTCCTGGACCAATCATAGCGATCAGCACGCCGGCAATCGGGGGTGCGATAAGTTGCGCTGTGCGATTGGCGGTCATGAAAAGAGCGTTGCCGCGTTCCGTGGACATCTTGGCCATCGAGATCAGATCAGGATAGAGGCTGCGGCGTGCGGTCCGCCCTGGTGCATCCAATGTAGCCCCGAGCACGACCAGGGCGATGAGCTGCCAGAACCTGAGCCCAATAGTTTGATGGAGGAGCGGGATCATGATCACAGAAAGTGCGCTGGCAAGATCGGAAACGATACTTGTCCGGCGATACCCAAACCGATCGATAACCGCACTTCCGAAGATGCCAACAAGAATCATTGGCACCGTGCCGGCCGCGACTACCATACCCATACGGGCGGCGCTTCCCGTGGTTTCAAGCACAAACCACGGGATCGCCAGATTCGCAAATGTGTTTCCTGAGTTCGAAACGAAGTTCGAGACGAGCAGCCACCACAATGGCCGCGCATTAGCTTCTGTGCGCACGCATACTCACTCCCGACCCCCGTCGTCGTCAGCCTAGCACATCCAGTCGCTCCTGGATGAGGGCGATCTGCTCCATCGCTCGTGCCAGGCGATCACGTTGCACCTGCACCACGTTCTCAGGGGCGCGATCCACGAATCCCTTGTTGTTCAATTGCGCTTCAGCCCGTCCCTGCTCGGCTTCGGCTTCGGCAAGCTCTTTCAGCAGACGATCGCGTTCTGCGGAGAGATCGACCATATCCGCCAGTGGCAGAATCGCAGTCAGGTCGCCAGCGCGGGCGCTGAGCGTATTCGGTTCATTAGTCGGCGCATCAGCCGTCACCGTCAGCTGATCATCGGCGATACGAGCAAGGAATCCGAGTTCACGACGGGCGCTCTCAATCGCGGCGGTCGTCTCGCCAGCGTGGATATTCGCGCTAATCCAGCGAGCTGGTTCCACACCGGCCTCGACACGGACGTTGCGGATCGCACCAACGAGATCCATCAGCGTGCTGAACACATCTTCGGCTTCAGCGTCACGTGCCGCAGCTTCCGGCCATGCTGCCAGCATGATGCTCTCGCCCGCGTGCGGCAGTTGCTGCCACAAACGCTCGGTGACAAACGGCATGAACGGATGCAGCAGACGCACGCTCCGATCCAGCGTGAACGCCAGCACTTGGGCGGTCACGGCGGACTCACCCTCGTTCTTGCGCACCTTACTGGCTTCGATATACCAGTCGCAGAGCTCACTCCAGATGAAGTCGCTAATCTGACGCCCAGCTTCGCCAAAGAGATAGCGTTCCATCAGTTGCGTGGCAGATGCCGTGACCGCATCGAGTCGACTCAGAATCCAGCGATCGGCGATCTCCAGGTTCTCGGTCGGGCGCACTGGTCCGTTGGCGTCAAGCTCGATCTCGTTCTCGCCGATTGTACGTAGCGCAAACCGGGTGGCGTTCCAGAGCTTGTTGGCGAAGTTGCGGCTTGCTTCTACCTTCTGGATGCTGAGACGGCTGTCGTTGCCCGGGCTGGCCTGCGTCACCAACGTGTACCGCAACGCATCGGCCCCGTACTCATCCGACACCGTAATCGGATCAATCACGTTCCCCTTGGTCTTGGACATCTTCTGACCTTCGATATCGCGAACGATACCGTGCAGGTACACCGTGTGGAAGGGGACTTCCTCCTTCAGTTCCAGGCCGAAAAAGACCATGCGAGCAACCCAGATGAAGAGGATCTCGTAACCGGTCTCCATCACCGAACCGGGGTAGAAACGGCGCAGATCTTCGGTGTCATCGGGCCAGCCGAGCGTACTTAGTGGCCAAAGACCGGAACTGAACCAGGTATCGAGCACATCGGGATCTTGCTCGATACTTGCGCTACCGCAACTCGGACAGGAAGTTTCGACTTCGTCCTCGCTCGCCCACTGGTGATTGCAGTCGTTGCAGGTCCAGATCGGAATGCGATGTCCCCACCAGAGCTGACGCGAGATCGTCCAGTCGTGGATGTTCTCCAGCCAGTTGTCATAGACGCCCTTGAAGCGCTCTGGAACAAACGTCAAGCGTCCATCCTGCGCCGCCTCGTATGCCGGACGAGCGAGGTCATCCATGCGCACGAACCACTGATCGCTGATCATCGGCTGGATCACGGTGCCGCAACGATCGCAATGACCCACGCTATGGCTAAACGGCTCGATCTTGAGCAGCAGACCAAGTTCCTCAAAGCGCTGCACCACAGCCTTTCGACCTTCGATGTTGGCAAGACCTTCGAACTCCTTACCCTCGGCATTGATAGTGGCATCGTTGCTCAGCATCGTGATGAACGGCAGATCGTGACGCTTGCCGATCTCGAAGTCATTGGGATCGTGCGCCGGTGTCACCTTGACGGCACCAGTACCGAACTCCTTGTCGACATGATGGTCCGGAATGATCGGGATCAGCCGATCAACGATCGGAAGACGCACCTGCTTGCCGACCAGGTGGCCGTAGCGAGGATCGTCTGGATTCACGGCCACGGCGGTATCGCCGAGCATCGTCTCCGGTCGAGTCGTGGCAACGATGATTTTCTCGTTGCTCCCCTCAACCGGGTAGGCCAAATGCCAGAGATTCGTCTGGACATCCTGATACTTCACTTCCAGATCGCTAATGGCGGTGCTGCAACGCGGACACCAGTTGATCAGGCGCTCCCCACGATAGATCAGCCCCTTGTCGTAGAGATGCTTGAAGGCCTTGCGAACGGCCTTGGCCGGACCGGGATCCATGGTGAACGCGAACCGGCTCCAGTCAGCGCTGGCACCGAGCAACTTCATCTGCGTGCGAATCTGCGGTCGGACATCGTCCATATATGCCCAGACCCGCTCGAGGAACTTCTCGCGACCAAGGTCGTGACGCGTCAACCCTTCCTGGAGCAGAATCTTCTCCACTACCCACTGGCCGGCGATACCTGCGTGATCGGCGCCGGGCACCCAGAGCGTGGGATCGCCCATCATGCGGTGCCAGCGCACCATGATGTCTTCCAGCGCCACAAACATGACGTGGCCGACATGAAGCACACCGGTCACATTCGGCGGCGGCATAATGACCACGAACGGTTTTCGACCTTCAGTGAGGTCGCTGTTGTTAGGCTGGAAATATCCCTGAGTATCCCACCAGTCATAGAGATCGGCTTCGACTTCCGCGGGATTGTAGGTTTTGGCGAGTTCGGTGGTATGTGTCGACAACGTCGTCTCCGAATCTTGAGTGTCACCCACGAGGAGTGACGCTACCGTGGGGTGAAAACGAAAAACCGCCCCAGCTTCATGCCAGGACGGAACACCAAAGGTATCCGCGGTACCACCTCGCTTCGGCGGATGACTCCGCCGCACTCATTGCTCGCTATATCGGGCGATCCCGTCATCGGCTACTACCTTCACCGATGCTCCTCGCAGGCGACCTTCAGCGCTTCGCCTTTTGCAACATCTTCCACCCGATGGATGCTGCTCTCTGATCGGCTGCCACACCTACTCCTCCCGGTCACAGGATTGGTGAGAGTATAGCACCAGGCTCGGCTACCTGATGCTATCTGCACTCGCTCAGCCTTCTGGATCAAAGAGCTTTTCGTCGTAGAATTCTTCCAGCAACTCCTGGAGCCCAGCGCTTAGATCCATCATAGTCATCAACTGTGAATGAAGCGCGTTATACATCCACCATTCGCCCGGAACAAAGTCATCTAGTTTTGGCCATTTCTTGGGTTTCTTGTCGTGTGGGCTAATATCTGCGATCGGTCCCCACAACTGACCAACTCCTTGATACAACCAGAAGTAGTACTGGTGACGTTCAGCGCGACTCATACTCTGTAACTCTTCCACGGTAAGATCGCCATACCTCTGGTACAGCTTGTGAGCTTCCTTCATTTCCAGTCTCCTGGTTATCTCAACGCTATTGCGCTCACCTCGATTTGGGCAAGAGATAAATGTAACTCAGTTGTCAAGGTTGGCCAGATCGTCTCTGCATCCCGGATAGAGGTCACAGCCTGTCCACTCGCAATGTCATCATGCAATGGCTGTCATGAGCCAGCTATCGCATGGTACACTGCCAAATGCGAATAAATGTTCTATTCGCTTTTTCGCTGCTCACATCACCGAGGTCACGATGCCGCAGTTCGATCAAATCCGTATTCGTGGTGCCCGAGAACACAACCTCAAAAACATCAACGTCGATATCCCCCGCGATAGCCTGGTGGTCTTCACCGGGCTTTCCGGGTCCGGCAAATCATCCCTCGCATTCGATACGATCTTCGCCGAGGGTCAACGGCGCTACGTCGAGTCACTGAGCGCCTATGCCCGCCAATTTCTGGGGCAGATGGAGAAACCCGATCTCGATCACATCGAGGGGCTCTCACCCGCGATCTCGATCGATCAGAAGGGCACGAGTCGCAATCCGCGCTCAACCGTCGGCACCGTCACCGAGGTCTACGATTACATGCGTCTGCTCTGGGCACGCACCGGGCATCCGCATTGCCCGAACTGCGGTCGACCGATCGAGCAGCAATCGCCGCAGCAAATGGCCGATATCCTCCTGGGTATGGACGATGGCACCCGCCTAATGATCCTCGGTCCAGTGATTCGCGATCGTAAGGGCGAGCACCTGGCGGTGCTGGAAGAGATTCGACGGCAGGGTTTCGCCCGCGTTCGCGTCGATGGTGAGATTCGCGAAACCGACGAGACGATCAAGCTGGCCAAAACGAAGAAACACAATATCGACGTCGTGATCGACCGCCTGGTTATCCGTCATCCCGAAGAGCCTCTGGCCGAGGGCGAACAACATCCGGACAAAGTCCGGTTAATTGATTCGCTGGAAGTCGCACTCCGAATGAGCGATGGTATCG
>JAMLHR010000017.1 GCA_023957015.1 Thermomicrobiales bacterium
CCCCTCCTCTCGCTGTGCTATCAGGTCAGTTGCGTACTTGCTGCTTACTCGGTGAGTTCCAGGAAGTTCTCAACGATCCAGCCGCTCTCACCGTCACTGGAGACGACTTCCCACCAGGTGTATTCGTCTGATTGTTCTGGACCGCTACGAATCTGGAAGAGCTCTTCTTTATCCACCTGACGAATGAGTTCTCCGGTAATGCTTGGCGTCCGTCGCATATTCACGCCATCCTCCGTCACGATGACCCAGGCGTCCGGGCCGATCTCGGTTGGAGGTTCGGGTGTCTCTTCCGTGCCGGTGCCGTTCCCATTCCCCGCCTGGTTATCGCCCGTTGATGGCGTATTGGTTGGTGTCAGGTCTGTTGGCGGCTGGGTTGGTTGGGTGGTGTTGCCGATCGGAATCTCGCCTGCGTTTGTATCCGGCGTGCTGACCAGGCTGGTATCCGGTGTTGTTGTCGTCACCAGTCCAACGTTCTCCGTACTCTTGATATCGGTATCATCGGAGGATCCACCGAGGAGATGGGAAGCCCAAATCCAAAGCAAGCCCAGCATCAGCACGATCCCGATCACTGGCAGCGCGATGCGAAGGTAATCCGTCCAGTAGCGTTCCTCGGATTGATAGCTGGCGCTGCGCGTGCGACCGCTTGTGGTGCCGGACTGTGGCTTGGAGCGTGACTGCCGGCGACGATTTGCTGGCTGATTTGGTTCGGGTTCCGGCTCCGGTTCGTAGCCGAAATCGTCATCGTAGCCATAGTCATCGTCATAGCCGCCTCCACCGGAGCCGGATGACGCGAACATCATGTGACCACCATTGCCACCGGCCGCGGCAAAGGCTGGGCCGGCCGGCGCGGGTGCGAATGATTTCAGTGGATTGTGGAAGTTTGGCATTTTCACGTGTTGTTGACCTGCATTCTGTTCGGAGTTGGACACGGCTTCCGGGTTAGGTTCCCAGAAATCGAGCGCTCCTCGGCTGCAATCAAGGCCCTCACTATCCACCAGGTGGCTTTGTGATGGAGCAAACAAGAGTGTATTGCGACACCAGCCGCGTCGCCATTCAGTTGAGGGCTCGAAGTGTTTGCATGAACCGCAATCCTTCGTGCCAGGATACTCCATACCTCGTAATGCTCCGGGTTCCAGGGTCGTTTCATGTGGTTCCGAAGTAGAGCCACCGGAGACAGCGTCGACCTACCTTCCATCTTAACTCATAGTTGCCAGCATCTGCTGCCTTCTTAACAACTACAACGCGCCGATTCGGCAGATGGTGTCAGTGGTAGTGAGAAATGCGGATTACTTTCCGTTTTCCTCGGAGGTGGCCATTGCTGGTGTCTCCGGTGCGCCGAACCGACGGATGAACGAGTTTGCGCGCACACTCGGTGCCTCGGCTTCGCTGGCGGCGACTTCCGGAGCAGGGACGGGAACCTCGACAGCCTGAGTTGTGATCTCTTCCGCTGCCGCGGGAGCAGTCGCTGGCGCTTCGTGACGCTCGGGCGCCGATGGTCGGCGTCGGCGAAGGGCGTTGCTGCCCATCAGCATCTCGCCTTCATAGGAGGCACCCTCGTGAATCACCAGGCTCTGTGTCGCGATCTGGCCCTTCATCCGACCCGAGGGCAGCAGCTCAAGACGACCTCGGCAAGTGATTTCGCCATCTAGCTCACCGGCAACCGAGATGCTCTCGGCTTCGACGGAGGCCTTGACGCTGGCTCCCTGGGCGACATGCAGTGCGCCCTTGCAGACGATCGTGCCCTTCACCTGCCCCTCAACGCGGAGATCACGGGAGGAGTTGTAGGTACCGTCAAAGCTCGAGTATTGGTCGATGACGCTGGAGGGTTCCGGCTGTGGTGGCATTGGTGCCCCGCGGTAGTTCCCCTGATCCATTGGTCTGCTGGACATGGTGTTCTTCCCCATTCCTCCTGACGGAGGCGACTAACCGCGATTCCGACGCGGAACCGGAGTGGTGGAGCCAGCCCGCTCCTGCCGCCCGCTTGTTACTTCCTGCTGCTGCATGCTGAGGTTACCGTTGATGGTGGCACCCTCGTGCACCACAAAGCTTGGCGCGGTCACATCCGCTTCCACCACGCCCTGGGGCAATGCCTCGAATCGATTGTTGGCCTTGACGGTCCCACTAACGCGACCCGCCACTATCACGCGGCGTGCGGTGAGGGTGGCTTCCACATCGGCACCTTCGGCAACCCAAATGTCTTCCTTGGCGGTCAACGTGCCTTCGGCTCGACCGAAGACCTGGATATTGCCATCCGACTGAATCTCGCCCTTGAAGATCGTGCCCTGAGCGACCACACTCACCTGGGAATCGACCGCAGCCATCTCGCTGGCCGCGGGATCACCGTAATCTTCCGGGATTTGCTGCCCGGGGTAGCTGCCGAATGAATAGCCGCTGGCGTCAGCGCGATCAAATGGTGATTGGCTCATTGCTCCCCCCTGGGATGAATCCATTGGAACTCCACGTCTATCGTCGATCTGCTCCGGCTCGTCGATCGTATCGCCGATCTGGCCACGCAGTGCGTCCATTTGGCGTTGAAACGCGTCGACTTTGTTATCGCGTCGGAAAACCACGTTTCGCCCTCCTTGAAGCTGCCAACGAAGGTGCTGGCGGCCCGAGATTCCCGGATGTGAATGCCGCCTACCGCGCACAATTACGCTTGTGTAGCATACGACGATCACACATATGACACTAGTGTATGTACACTCAGGTCATTTGTCGAGAGATTGACCCTCGATTCACCAAAATAGTGCAGAAATCGTGCCACCGGGTAGTTGCAAGCAACAACATGAATTGTTTGGATGCATAGGAACATTCCCGGTAAAAGTGCATCCTTTGTCCTGTTTCATCCGTTAAGCTTTGCAGGCACGCACTCGATGCGGTGTTGTCACGTGCGTGGGAGCAACGTTGGGGGATTCCTGGTGGTCTCGGTAAACACAAAGCGATTGACGAGCCGAAGACGGCTACTGACCGTGGCGGGACTCGGCGTACTGGCCGTTCCTGTGGCAGCCTTACCGGTGCGATATCAGGGGCAGTTCTATCCTGGTACCACGGTGGCCGGTGTGCGCCTGAATGGACTGACGCAACAAGAGGCGTTGGTTGAACTTCATCGCTATTTCGCGCCATATGAGCAGCGCGCGGCCCGCTTTGGCTTTGAGGGACGCTACTGGTTGGCAACGCTCGGCGAACTTGGCGGCACCATCAATTATGAGGCCACGCTCGACATCGCCATGAACCATGGACGGGAATCCGTAACCGACCGCTATACCCAGTTCTTTGCCCCAGATGACGCGGTGATCGTGGAACCAGTAGTCGAGTTTGATGAGACCGTGGCTCGCAAGTTCATGGAAACGATCGCTCCCGCTATCGATATCGAGGCCAGGAACGCGCGCCTCTACCGTGAATCCGGCGAGATACAGATGGTCGACTCCCAGGAAGGGCGTGCGCTTGATCGCGATACCGCGATCGAGGAGTTGGAACGCGGTGTCATTGCTGCCACCTATGTTGAGATCGATCTGCAAACCGACGCGGTCATTCCCGAGGTGACATCGGCGCAGTTGGAGCCGAACAAGAATCAGGCAATCACCTTGATCGGTGAAGCTGTCTACCTTACCTACGATGGCTTGACCTACCCGATTTCCGCCGAGGATTTGGCGCAGGCGTTGGTGATCGACGATGACAGCAAACCGCAGATCGATCCGGCGAACCTCAAGGCACGCCTGGATGCGATCCAGACTGTCGTATATGTACCTCCGAAGAACGTGATGCTCGGATGGGACTCCGGTCTGTACGTCGTTCGAGACGATGTTGATGGTATCGAGATGGATCGAGAGGCGACGGAAGCGCTGGTGACGCAGCTGGCATCATCGACAGAGCGAACCGCCGAGATGCCGACCCGGGTGGCGAAAGCCAAAGCTCGTGTGGATAACATGAATGAGCTCGGACTGGAGCAGCACCTGGCCTACGGATCGTCCAGCTTTGCCGGTTCCTCATGGGAGCGGGCCACCAATGTTGGTGTGGCCGCAAACAATATCTCCTACAAGCTGGTGGCGCCCGGAGAACTCTTTTCCTTTAATGCGTTGCTCGGTCCGATCTCAACCGATATGGGTTTTGTCTCCGGTACGATCATTAACGGCGATTGGACCGCGACCGATATCGGTGGCGGCGTCTGCCAGGTGAGCACGACCGTTTTTCGCGCGGCGGCTCGCGCGGGATTTCGGTTCACCGAATGGCACGCGCACTCCTGGCGGCTTGGATTCTACGAGTTGGATGGTTCGCCTCCCGGGTTCGATGCAGCTATCTACCAACCTAATTCGGCAGATGAGATCACCAAGGATCTCTCCTTCTACAACACGCTGGATTCCTGGCTTCTCCTCATGATGATCGTGGATGGCGATACCGTGTATGCCCATTTCTACGGCACCGATCCCGGTTGGGTTGTCACGTTTGGCGATGTTTGGGTGAGCGATCCGATCGAGCCAGGCAAACCGGTGGAGCGTCTCAATCCGGAGTTGGCACCGGGGGAGCGGAAGTTCGTGAGCTCGGCTCATCCCGGATACCAGGTAGTGCTACCCCGGAAGGTGGTTGCCGCCGACGGTACGATCATCTCCGATGCCAACTTCGTAAGCGACTTCCGGGCGCAACCGGAGACCTGGGAGATCGGTCCCACCTAAATCAACATTGACGTTCATTCCATCGCAGGCGATAATCCGAGTTGCAACGTCGGAGTTGTTCTCGACCTCTAGACACGTTTCTCGTTCTATCGCTTGCCCGGGGATGCCCAATGGCTTCGGCAGTCGCTGCCCAATCAGAACAGACCCCAGCTCCCGTTCGGCGGGCGCCCAAGAGTCGCACCGCTTTGATGTTTATTGGCCTGTTGGTGCTAGCAGGTTTGGCTGCACTGCTCTCGCTCTTTAGTTTGAGGTTCGGCTCCCTGCCGGTCACCACGCGAGAGGCCTGGGATGCCGTCTTCCGTTACAACGTGGACAGCTATGAGCAGACCATCGTGCGGGAGATGCGCGTTCCCCGCACCATCATCGCCTTCTTCATCGGTGGTGGTTTGGCGGTGGCCGGTACCGTGATGCAGGGCGTCACCCGTAATCCGTTGGGTGATCCATCCATTCTCGGTGTCAGCGCCGGTGCCAGTTTCGGTGTAACAACCGCCATCTTCCTCTTTGGTATCTCCACGCCAGCCCAGTTCGTCTGGTTCGCCTTCCCGGGGGCGGCAGTTGCATCGGTCGTGGTCTACAGCATTGCCTCGGTTGGTCGAGGTGGACCAACTCCCGTGCGATTAGCGCTTGCCGGTGTGGTGATGTCTTCGCTGCTCGGTGCCTGGACGAGCGCATTGCTCCTGATGAGTGAGCAGACACTTGATCTCGTCCGATTCTGGAGCGTTGGCTCTGTTGCTGGGCGTAATCTCAGCGTCCTCTGGACGATGATGCCGTTCATTTTGCCAGCGACACTGGCGTGTTTGCTGATGGGGCATCAGCTCAATGTGCTCTCGATGGGCGAGGAGAGTGCCCGGGCGCTGGGAATGAATACGCAACGCGTGCGTATGATCAGCTCGGGATTGGTGGTCATTCTCACCGGAGCCTCGGTGGCGGTGGCGGGTCCGATCGGGTTCGTAGGATTGGCGACACCACATATCGTCCGCTCCATTGTCGGTGCGGATTATCGCTGGATTCTGCCGTACTCCTTCTTTACCGGTGCGGCGCTCCTTACTACGGCTGACACCGTAGGTCGCGTTATCGCCCGGCCAAGTGAGATTCAGGTCGGTGTGGTGATGGCATTTGTTGGGGCGCCATTCCTGATCGCCTTGGCTCGACGACGAACGGTGGCGAGCTAATGACGTCCTTCCGCCAACTCTCCGAGACCAGGACATTCCGCACATCCTGGTTCTCGCATCGCATCAACCTGAAGGTAATGATGCTCATCGCGTTGGCGATAGCGATCCTGATCCTCCTCATGCTGTGGGCGATTACCCTGGGCGCCGTCGATCTCTCCATTCGTGAGGTGTGGAACGCGACCTGGGGTGATGGCGATCGTAAAACCTTGCTGGTGGTACGGACGCTGAGATGGCCGCGGATCGCGACGGCGGTGGTTATCGGTATGGCCCTTGCGATTTCCGGTATGTTGTTCCAGAGCATTGCCCGCAATCCGCTCGTCTCGCCGGACATCATCGGTATCAACTCCGGGGCAACGGTTGTCGCGGTGGCATGGCTGGTCATTGTCCGCAACACCAGTCAACTCCCGTTGGCAGCGTTCCTGGGTGCGATTCTCACCGCCGCGATCATCTATCTGCTGAGTTGGCGCAATGGTGCCTCGCCGGATCGTATGATCCTGGTTGGTATTGGCGTTGCATCGATGACGCAGGCGGTGACGGCCCTGATTCTGGTGCGGTTCCCGCTGGAGCAGATTCGACCGGCGGTGGTGTGGACGATGGGATCCATCTATGGCAGCACCTGGAGAGATGTGGTCATCACCTCGCTGGTCGTACTTGTCTCGCTCCCGTTCGCGATTCTGTTGATGCAGCCGCTGCGGGCGATGTCTCTCGGAGACAACGTCACTCGCAGCCTTGGTATCCCGCTGGAGATGACGCGACTCGGGGTCATTCTGATCGGATGCGCGTTGGCCGCGGTCTCGGTCGCTTTCGCGGGTCCGATCGGCTTTGTGGCGCTGATGGTGCCACATATGGCGCGCATGATCGCCGGTCCGCAATCGGGTGGTGTGCTTGTCTTCTCCGGAATACTTGGCGGCATCATTCTGTTGCTCTCCGATACCCTGGCGTTGCATTTCCTGCCGGTTGTACTCCCGGTGGGCGTGGTTACCGGTGCGATCGGCGCTCCGTACTTCCTCTTCCTGCTGTACCGATCCAATAGTCGAATGTAGAGTGACATCATGAGCTACCTGGCCACCGATAACCTCGCTATTGCCTATGACAACCATGTGGTGGTGGACGGTATGTCCCTCCAGATTACGGAGGGAACGATCACCACCATCATCGGTCCGAACGGTTGTGGCAAGTCCACCTTGCTACGGGCACTCGCGCGCATCCTGGCGCCCAAGCAGGGCACGGTGTTGTTGCAGGGGCAGGATATTCATGCGATGTCCACCACCGCCGTTGCCCGGAATATGGGCTTGCTTTCCCAGCAAGCGGAATCACCGGATCGCATCACCGTCTCGGAGTTGGTGGCGCGCGGCCGATATCCGCACCAGAAGTTCCTGCAGCCATTGACGAAGAAGGACCTTGATGCGGTCGACAAGGCGCTTGACCTCGCCGATATGACCTCACTGCGCGATGCCGCGGTCGATGAGCTTTCCGGTGGTCAGCGACAGCGAGCGTGGATCGCGATGTTGTTGGCCCAGGAAACGCCGCTAATGATGCTGGACGAGCCGACGACCTACCTTGATGTGGCCCATGAGATCGAGGTGATGCAGCTGGTGCGTCGCCTTAATCGTGAGGAAGGGCGCACCATCGTCATGGTGCTGCACGACATCAATCAGGCCGCTAGCGTTAGTGATCGCATCATCGCCATGCGCGATGGCCGGATTGTAGCGGACGGCTCGCCCGACGATGTGGTGACGATCGAGGTGCTTTCCACACTCTATGGTGTGCATTGCGATGTCTATCAGCACGATCACCACATGCCGCGTGGTCGATTCTGCATGCCGCGGAGCAACTCCAATTGTGGCGCGTGTCTGTTTGCGCCATCCCGTCCCGGATTTGCCGTTTCGGAGCTCCAGACCGGATACGGGAAGCGCGTGATCTCACAGGATCTCTCGCTCACGATTCCGGGTGGCTTGGTCACGGCGATTATCGGTCCCAATGCCTGCGGCAAATCGACGTTGCTGAAGACCATCGGTCGATTGCAGAAGCGGGCGGCGGGTCAGATTCTTCTCGATAACACCGAAGTCTCGAAGGAGAGTCATCGCAAGCTCGCCCGCAAGTTGGCGATGCTGGGGCAGGGTGCCTTGATCCCGGATCGACTGACCGTTGAGGATCTTGTCACCGCCGGTCGATATCCACGACAGTCGGTGTGGCAGCGATGTTCCCTGGAAGATGAGCGCATGGTTGAGTGGGCACTGGAGAAGTGCCGATTACTCGAACTCCGCGATATACCGGTGGAATCGCTTTCCGGTGGTCAGCGTCAACGCGCCTGGTTCGCGATGTCGATTGTGCAGGATACGCCAACGTTGCTCCTGGATGAGCCGACGACCTTCCTCGATATCAGCGCCCAGATCGATCTCCTCGATATCGTCTGGCAGTTGAATCGCGATCATGGCAAGACGATCGTTATGGTGCTGCATGATCTCAACCTGGCGGCACGGTACGCGGACTACATCATCGCGATGAAGGATGGCAGGATCGCTGCTCAGGGTTTGCCGACCGAGGTGATCGTGCCGGAAGTGATGCAGGCGGTCTATGGCATCGAATCAAGCATCCTCACCGATCAGGCGACCGGTATGCCGCTGATGATCCCGCTTCGCGGAATGTAATCTGAAACAGCAAAACCGGTTGCGACCGCAACCGGTTTTGGGTTCCGTGGACTATGTGTAGCTCGGCATCATGCCGCCGTGGGCATCAATCAGGTCATCGACCAGATTGTGAATCTGGCGGAGATCGAGTTCTGCCGCTGTGTGGGGATCGAGCATGGCGGCGTGGTAGATATGCTCGCGCTTGCCGGTAATCGCGGCCTCAACCGTTAGCGTCTGGACATTGATATTGGTTTGCATGAGCGCCGCCAGTTGCGGTGGGAGCTTGCCGATCTTGGTCGGCTGGACGCCGTTGCGATCCACCAGGCAGGGGACCTCGACGCAGGCATCGTACGGCAGGTTATCGATGACACCGGCGTTGTTCACATTTCCGTAGACTACCCGCGGCCGATCTGTCTCCATGCTGTGAATGATCAGTGTGCCGTATTCACCCGAATGTCGATTCTCATCGCCATGGCGTTCGCTGTAGGCCGCCCGAATCCTGGCCTCGTGCTCGGCGGCGGCTTCTGGCTTTGTTTTGCGCATCATCGCGAGTCGACGTTCGGTTCCACCCCAGATCTTGCCCTGGCGAGCCGCCTGGTAGGCATCCATGGCGGCGGGATCATCACTGAGGAGCGCTGCCCGCATCTCCGTCCAATCGGCGATCTGATCGACGCAGCGCGCAGGGTATTCATCCAGAGGCACGTTGAAGTAGTCGATCAGATCATCGCGTCCTTCCTTGATGAACCACGGTGTGTACTCGGCGAAGTGTTCGGAACTCTCGGTGACGAAATACCCAAACTGCTTGAGCACCTCGAATCGCGTGCGCTCATAGGTCGGCATCTCGTCGTTGGCCGCGATCTCTTTCAGGCGAGGATAGAGGTCCTCGCCGTTGCGCTCGAACCTCGTGTAGAACGCCATGTGGTTGATACCGGCGCAGAGGTAATCGATCTGGTTCGCGGGCACACCGAGGATGTTGGCGAGCTCGTAGGCGGTGCCGAAGACGCTGTGGCAGAGACCGACATTGCGAATGCTCGTCGCGCGATTTACGGCCATACACAGCATCGCCATGGGATTCGAGTAGTTGAGGAGCAATGCGTCTGGAGCGAGCTCCTCCATATCCCGGGCGATGCTGAGGAGCACCGGTATCGTGCGCAGACCGCGCATGATACCGCCGATTCCCAGCGTATCGCCGATTGTCTGGCGCAAGCCGTATTTCTTCGGTATCTCGAAATCGATGACCGTTGATGGTTCGTAGCCACCGACCTGGATCATATTGATGACGTAATCGGCTCCGGCAATGGCCTCGCGTCGATCGGTAGTCGCGAGGATGGTGGCATTGGCGTTGGCGGCATCGGCCACGCGATGGGCAACGATCTCCGAATCGCGCAGGCGATCGGCATCGATATCCATAAGGTGAATCGTGCTGCCCTGGAGTTCGGGAAATGTGAACAGATCCTGCAGCAGATTGCGGCTGAACACCGTGCTCCCCGCACCGATAAATGTGACCTTGGCCATGGTAGGTAGTGACTCCTGCTGTGTGTAGACAACCGCACCGAACTGACTAGATTGATCTTACCGAAGGTCGGGGAAGGTGTCGTGGGGCATGCCACTGGAATCCGCGGCAATACGCTATAGTTTTGTCAACTCTCGATAGGCGCTGATCGTATTTGCTCCGATTGAACTCCATTGCAAGTAGTCGGGTATTTGGGGGTAACACTCTGGACTGGAACATGCTTGTTCTAGTGCGTCTGTCAGTATCTCCGCATTGAGCTCCCCGTCATAGGTCATGACGAGGTCTGACCCAAACTCCTCGGCAATCTCTTCGAGAGATCCGATTTTTGGCACCAACACGGGTTTGTTGAACGAAATCGCAAGGTGGGTACTCCCTGAGTTGAGAATTTCTCGGAATGGAAGTACCAGGATATCCGATGCATTCAAGTAGACTTGAACGTCGTTGGGTTGAATAAAGTCGAGTTGGAGCATAATCCGGTTGTCATCTGCCGCCAGCGCTGAAATCTCTTCCTTGATCTGTTGGTCTATTGGGCGACCAGCAATGATGAGACGGTAGGAGCAATCCTCGATTTTCCTGAAAGCATAGATTAGTTCAGGAACGTTCTTGTAGGGTCGAACATTCCCAAAGAACAGAATCACTTTGTTTTCGGGTGCAAGATTCAGGTGTGTCCGGGCTTCGGACGAATCGATAGTGTTTTCATAGGATGTACTATACAGGCCATGTGGGATGATCCAGGATTTCACTTTCTTGAGCCGCGGATACTTGGCATATATCGCAGTGTGTCCAGCCTCGGTGAGAGTAATCACTCCATCTACTTGGCGAAGAAACCAGAACCACATGGGACGACGCAACCAGGGTTGTCGTACTTCGAACTCCTGTACATCGTGAGCGGTCCATATTAATTTTGCACCTCTGAGTTTCAGAAGCGTAATAGCCAACACCGATGCTATCGCCAGCAGGGATGCTTGGATCAGCGAATGTCGATTAAAGAGGTCGTCGGGCCAATGTATATGGATGACGTCATAGCGTTTGCCGAGCATTCCTCTATTGCGAAGCGAGTAACCATCCACCTCTGCACCTAAAGACTCCACTTCTTGATAAAGAAGATCCAGATACGGGTTGCTACTTAGGAGCTCTCCAGTTTCTCGAGAGATCAATGATGCCGACTTGGGAATGGCGAGGACTTTCAAATGATTCTCTTGTTTGTTCATAAATTCTCCATTTGAGTTGGAAGAGATGTCAGGTATTGCCATAGATGAGGATGCATGCTTTCTTCTCTAGATAGGTGGGCGTGGCATCAGAGCGTACGCATTGGCCGCCAGCCGCGATTGACTTCACGTTGGTGAGCACACGAAGCCAACGTGACACTATCCGAAGACTCTGACCCGCTCGAACGGTTGCGCAACGATATAACACTTGTTGATCTGGATGCGTAAGTGATTTTCATGCCTGATGACTGGTCATGTCGTCACCGCCAATGTATGCACCATGACGTCTTGCGTGGAGAAGGTGCTTTGCCTGATTGACACCTTGATAGCCAAGGAATCTGCTCGCAAGTAGTACCCAAGTACCATACGTTACGGTGCCAACCAATAAAGATGTGAGTATTGTTACAGCATCCGATTGTCGACTAATGATATTAGTGCTTCCGAGTACAGTTCCAACCATTAGGGCCACACCCAACAAGGGAATTGCAGTCAGTTTGACAACATCCCTCCACTCCAGTTGAATCAGTTTGTGAACCTTTGCAAAGACCCATGGAATCACTGCGATGGCACTTAGCATCTCGGCAACTGCAGTACCAGTGATACCCCACTTGGTTGTCAAAGGTATAATCAATGCCACTAGCGTAACCACATTGATTATTGCCACCGTCGTCTGAATCTCAGGAAATCCAAGGGCATTGAAAAGTGGCCCTGTACAGACCGTGAGGGATCGAAAGAGCGCCCATCCACAGAGTATCTGAAGGGGTGCTATCATCCCTGACCATTGATCCCCTAGTACGATTGCGACTAATGGAGGAGCGATCATTCCTAACCCCACCGCCATTGGAGCAGTAATGGCGAAGGATAATCCAAAAACCTGCAAAAACGCTGCCTTTATGTTTTCTCCGGCCTTACGAAACGCTGGGAAAGCGACCTCGCCAATCACACCTCCTAACTCAGTGAATGGCATATTGCCGATCTTGTATGCCATGGCATAGAGCCCCAGCACTGAAGAACCAAGCATGCGGCCAATCACAATCGTGTCGATTTCATTGATAAAGTAGTGCAGTATACTGTTTACAAAGGCCCAACGACCAAATCGCGAGAAACGCCGTCCCATCTCGCGGTTCATATACCAATGGGGTCGAAAGGGGCTGAGTCGATATGACAGTATTGTGCGTACCAGACTAGCAATAACATAAGGTGCGAGCAATGCCCAAGCATTGCGCCACATTAGCGCCAGGGGAATGGATATGCCAATCCTCACGGCGAGATCTGTCAACTGGAGCATTACTAGTTTGCCATACACCATCTCTCTCCGGAGTTCCAGCAGCTTCGGCGAGGCCAACCCTGTAAACACCGCTGAAAGTGCCAGGAACTGGAGGAGGTTTGTCAGCTCTGGCTCACTAAAGAACCCTGCAGCGAGTGGGGCAATGAGCACAAGTGTTGCACCCAGAAGCAATCCGCGTATTACCTGAACAGTCCAAGCAAAACTCAAAATATGGTCATCAATGACTGGTTCAAGGATGATTGATCCAGCAACACCGGTCTCACTGAAAACGGTAAGGAAGGCCATTACCAACATACATAGACCAATGATGCCGTATACGGATGGTTCGACGATTCGTGCGACAATTAACTGCTGGGCGAGGGAGCCTGCTACGAGTAGCACCCGCACAGAAAGCTGCAAAAAGGCTGCTCGCTGAGCACGCTGTCCTAGGCTAGTCACGATAGTTGTTTGATTCTATGTCGACTCTCGTCAATGCAACTGCAAGGTGCCCGGAACGTGGTGCGTAACCAAACAACGTCCGCAACTGATTATGCATGTTTGTGCCTTGCCATCGGCTCAGTGATGTCGAGGAGATGTAGCTTGAATACATCACATTGAGTAGTTCAAGATCCCCGAGTCAAAATACTACCATGTGTGCCACGAGGTACCAACAGTTCAATGCCTTAGCTACTCACAGACACCTGTTGTGCATGTGAGGGGAGTTAGGTAGGTCTGTGATTGATGAGAGTTTGCGTCATCCGCTTGTCAGGAAGCCGGGGAGCTCCTGAGAGGTAGTCAGATACGGTTCCTCTGTGGAATCGGAGCCAGTCATGAAGCTCCTAATATTACGCTATAGTTTTGCGAGGATTGGTCAGAGAGAAGGATGCGGATCAGACCATGAACGGTGAATCATCGGAGAACCCGTCCGAGCGTCGGCGAGCACTTCCGGCGCGTCCGGGGTATGAATCCGTGTTGATTATCGGTGCGGGTGCTGGCGGTAGCATTATCGCCACTGAGATACAGGATGTCGCCCGCTGGAAGCTGCACCCGGTGGCCTTTGTGGATGACAATCCTGAGCTTCTTGGCGAATACGTGCGAGGTGTGCCGGTGCTTGGCGATACCGATGCGGTTCCCGCGATTGTGAAGCGGGAAGGGATTGAGGTCATCGTTCTCGCGATCCCTTCTGCGAGCGATGTCCGGAAGCGCCGCATGATCGATATCGCTCGCTCAACCCACTGCCGTGTGCTAACAATGCCACCGATCGGTTCGATCCTGAGTGGTGAGGCCCGCGCCTCTATGCTCAACTCGATTGAATCTAAGGATGTATTAGGTCGCGCGGTTGTTGAACCAGATATTGATAGTTGTATGCAATTTGTGCGTGGGAGGTCAGTGCTGGTCACCGGTGCAGCGGGGTCGATCGGATCCGAACTCTCCAAGCAGATTGCTCGCTTGCAACCTTCTCTCCTTGTACTGCTGGAGATTGATGAGTCGCGGCTTCACGATCTTGCGATGGAGATTCAAGCAGACATCCCGGATGTTGCTATTGTTCAGGTTCTCACTTCAATTACAGATGTGGATCGGTTAGAGAAGGTCTTTGCGAAATACCGTCCCGAGATCGTCATTCATGCGGCCGCATACAAGCATGTTCCAGCGATGGAGAATCAGCCCGACCTTGCTATCGAGACCAATGCGATTGGTACGCGCAACGTGGTTGAGCTAGCAGCCGAGTATCGTGCCCAACGGTTCATCATGGTGAGCACGGACAAGGCCGTGCGTCCTACGAGCGTGATGGGTGCATCGAAGCGCTTGGCGGAGCTTGAGGTGCTTTCTATTGGGCAGACAAGTGACCTGAGTGTCTGCAATGTGCGGTTTGGCAATGTACTTGGCAGCCGTGGGTCGGTGATCCCCACATTTGAGCGCCAGATTCGCGCCGGTGGACCGGTGACGATCACGGATGAGCGCATGCGTCGGTACTTCATGACCATCACGGAGGCGGCGAATCTCATTATTCAGGCTGGTGCGTACGGACACCGCAATGCGACCTATATTCTGGATATGGGTGATCCCGTGCGTATTGTGGATCTCGCTAAGCGGGTGATCGAACTTCATGGACTCCGCGCCGGAGACGACATTGAGATCATCTACACTGGTGTACGACAAGGTGAGAAGCTCTACGAGGAGCTTAGCTTGGAGTTTGAGGCAGCCCACCCCACGCTGCATTCCAAGATTCGTATGCTAAGCGATGATGCTAACAGGTTCGACCCGGTCGAGTTTCGGTCGCAGGTAGACGCACTCGTGGATGCTGATCGTATTGCGATTATGAGACTGGTTGATAGGATCGATAATCCCTCTGGTATTCCCATCTCCATGGGAGGTGATGATGCATAGTCGCGACTATAGTGAGGGTAAGGAAGTCTGGGCGGACGTCGAGGTTACTCTGCGGAAGAGTTATGAGTAGCGAGCAGATAGGCCTCGCAGTACTGGTTTCTTTGGTGATTGGCCTCCTTTGCCCTGGGCTGTACAAGTCCCTGCTCGTGAGATTGCGTGTCGTTGACGTTTCGAACGCGCGCTCCTCTCACACGGGAGAAGCGATTCGTGGTGGTGGATTAGGACCGGTGACTGCCGCTGCCACTGGCCTGGCTATAGTGGCATGGCTAGACCCTGGATCAAGGCAACTGACGTTCCTGTATGGCGGGCTCATTCTCGCTATGGCAGTTGTTGGCTGGTACGAGGATGTCATTGGCGCGTCCGTTCGCTGGAGACTAAGTACACAGTTGGCACTGAGCCTCATCTTTGCGATCGCGATGACTGCTCATTTTGATGAGTTGATGATTTGGGCATTGCCAATTGCCTTTGTCATCACTGCATACGTTAACTTCGCGAACTTCATGGATGGGATTAACGGTATCTCCAGTTTACATGGGTTCGTTTCGGGCGTGGCCTTTGGTGTGTATGGTTTGATGTATGAATGGGATTGGCTTGTGGCAGCTGGTCTTGTAATGGCAGCATCGTTTGTTTCCTTCTTACCCTGGAATCTTCGCATCAAGTACTTCCACGGCGATGTCGGTAGTTATGCTCTCGGTGCATCCGTATCCGGGTTATCAGCGATCGTATTCCTTCATGGGGTGAACTTCTTCATTGCGGTTGCACCTCTTGTGATCTATGGGTTGGATACAACATTCACCTTGGTACGGCGTATTGTTGCTGGTAGGGTTGGTATGAGTCTCATCGGGAGCACTTGTATCAGCAACTCGTTCCAGCGTATCGGCTACGTGCAAGGTGCGGTCTTTGTTGCGTGTTGTTCCCTTCTGGTCTCGCTGGCTGCTGTTTGCTTATGAGACGGGGCATATTGTTCCGTAGGTATTCGTCGGCGTCGGCGTGTGTTTAGTGTACAAGCCTCGTCCGTATGGATGGGTCGATTGCGAACGAGGAGACCATAGTGGCTAACTATGGGATCATCGGTGTATCTGGATTCGTTGGCCAGCATTTGGCCTTCGAACTGCGGAAGCGGGGACACTATGTGCGGAGCCTGGTGCGAACCACTGGTAGTGCACCCGAGGATACTGAAGAAGTGGTGTTGGGGGATTTCACTCAGTCACCTGATTGGGCTTCTGCATTGCAGGGACTCGATACAGTGTTTTTGCTGGCCGCGAGAGTCCACGTCATGCATGAGACGGCTGCTGATCCGTTAGCGAGATTCCGGAGGATGAATGTCCAGGTCGCAATGGATGTTGCCAACGGCGCGATATCGGCCTCTGTTCCTAGGCTGGTGTTTTTGAGTTCAATCAAAGTCAATGGAGAAGAGACTTTGCCGGGACGTCCGTTTACGGCTTGGTGATGGTCCGAATCCCCAAGATGCATACGGTATCTCGAAGCGGGGAGGCCGAGAGGACTTGCTGTTGGAGATGCATGAATCTGGATCATAAGTGGCTATCTACGGTCTCCACTGGTATATGGTCCTGGTACGCGGAGATTTTCTCAAGATCATGGGATTGGTGGATAAAGGGGCTACCGCTCCCGTTTGGATCCTGGGAGACCAAACGAGCCATGATATCCGTTGGGAATCTGAGCGATGCGCTCATCACTGTTGCTCAGTCTCAGCGCGGCGACCGTATGGTCAGCAATAAAGGCTGCTGTAAGTCCGGTCCACCGGGGAACTGCTGCGCACATGCTTACGCGGACTGGGTGAACCTGAAGCACTCTTCATAAATGTTGGCGAGCAGGAACAGAGATGATAGCCAGCATCCTGAAAATTGCGAGCATCCTGGGCCGTGATGGTGGCCATCGCCTTCCCCCGTGGCGATCACGACGTCGTCAAAGGTTCGAGGTGCCGCCCGCCGGAGAGCCCGCTTTGAGTTTAGCGAATCCTTGGCTATCGGGTTGCAGTCTGGGGAGTAGCGAGGAGTGTCGGCGCGATCCAGCACCCGCCGCTTCGATCAGCTCTCGAGCATGCCGACTCTTGTGCACGCTCAGGTTATCCCAACTGATGATCTGGCCGGGGTGTAGCTGAACAGGGACTGTTCGATAAACGACTCGAATGCATCCCGATCAGGGCACCTGAAACTGCAATGCCGGTCCAACTCCGGTCAAAGACGTGTTGCCACCAGGGTAATACTCTCAGCGACCGTGCGGAATCGTCCCATGGGCACGCTGTCCCCGTCAGCGCACGAGCCTGCAGCGGCGTCAATCGGGTCGATGTACTGGTTTTCATCCAATACCACCATTCCGGAGGATGAATGTCCAGGTCGCAATGGATGTTGCCAACGGCGCGATATCGGCCTCTGTTCCTAGGCTGGTGTTTTTGAGTTCAATCAAAGTCAATGGAGAAGAGACTTTGCCGGGACGTCCGTTTACGGCGAGTGATAGTCCGAATCCCCAAGATCCATACGGTATCTCGAAGCGGGAGGCCGAGGACTTGCTGTTGGAGATGCATGAATCTGGATCCTTAGAGGTAGCTATCCTACGGTCTCCACTGGTATATGGTCCTGGAGTACGGGGGAATTTTCTCAAGATCATGGGATTGGTGGATAAGGGGCTACCGCTCCCGTTTGGATCCACCAGGAATAGGCGAGCCATGATATCCGTTGGGAATCTGAGCGATGCGCTCATCACTGTTGCTCAGTCTCAGCGCGGCGACCGTATGGTCGCGCTTGTCAAGGATGCTGTAAGTCCGTCCACCGGGGAACTGCTGCACATGCTTGCACGCGGACTGGGTAGACCTAGTCGAGTTATGCCTTTCCCACTAGGGGTACTGTCCAGGATCCTTACGTTGGTAGGGCGGGGAGACGAGGCGAGTCGCCTCCTTGAGTCACTTGATGTCGAGATATCAGCTACGTGGCCTGAGTTCCAGTGGATGCCCATGATCCCGACGAGCGAGGGGATTGAGGCGGTGACCCGATGGTACCGAGAGTCGCTCGCCGGTAATCGGCATAAGAGTAACGTTGGCATGGGAGGCTCCAAGCGGACTGAACTCCATGGTGAGAGACGACGCACCGTCTGGATATTTGAGCACCACGCAGTGCCGCCCGGCGTTCCTGGATTGTCAAGGCAGTACGATCACGCTAGATATATTGGGTGTCGAGGATGGGATACAAGAATCTTTGCTTCGTCGTTCGGGCATAAGTCACTCCGATATGAACGTAAGACGGGGTTCTTTACTCGATTCTCTGATCATACAGAGGGCGAAATCGACTTTACCTGGGTCTACACAACACCCTACTCCGACAATAATTGGAAACGTTACGTCAATATGGTTTCCTATCTTTTCGTCAGTGTGTTCTCTGCCCTCAGGCGCCCAAAACCGGACATTGTGATAGGTGCGTCTCCGCATCTTTTCACCGGGCTGGCTGCATGGACCGTATCAAGGCGTTACCGGGTGCCATTTGTGTTCGAGGTCCAGGATCTTTGGCCGGAGTCACTTCTTCACTTGGGTCTCTCGAATCGCTTGATCATTTGGTTTCTCAAGTACGTGGAACACTTCCTTTACCACCACGCAGACGCCATTATCACGCTTAGTAACGGTGCAACAGACGGCGTCAGATCTAGACTAGAAAAGGATGTGCCATTAGTTCTCGTGCCGACGGGAGCTGATCTCGTCGTTCCTATCTCTTCAGAACAGCGTATGAAACAGCGAAGGGGTCGTGGTTGGGAAGGAAAGTTCGTGGCTATCTGGGCTGGTGCGCATGGACCAGCGAACCATCTAGACACAATTGTAGAGGCAGCGAGAATCTCGAGTTCCACTGTTGGGGCAGAGTCTTTGCATTGGGTGCTTGTCGGCGATGGTTCGGAGAAAGAGCGTCTCATTCAAGAGGCTCGTGGCCTCCTGAATATAGAGTTCCTGCCTCCTGTGCCCTCCTCTGAGATATCTGCCATTCTGCAGCTTGCGGATGTGGGGGTTATTGTTTATGCAGATAACCCTGTCTTCCGCGGGACCCGACCCACCAAGCTGGCAGAGTATATGGCGGTCGGATTGCCAGTTGTCTCGAATCTTCAAGGCGAGGGGGCCTCACTTATTGCCGAAGCAGGTGCGGGTAGAACGGTGCCGATTATGCGTCCAGATCTTCTTGCCAATGAGGTCTGGAATGCCTCAAATCATCCGGAGGAGACACGTCTCCTAGGAGAATCTGGGAAGGTCTTCGTCCAAGAGCAGTACACGAAACCCGTCATGGCGGAAAAGCTCGCTCACCTCCTGGATGAGATTGTTGAGAACTCTGTCGGTTCAGAGACCAGATACGAGACATGATGGAAATTGGAATCAGAATCGAGCTTCCGTTGATCGAGTAGGTAGATAGCCTAGTGACGGGTGCTCAGGTTTGGCTATGTTACCCGTTAGGGTTGCGGCCAAAGTGCTTGAGGAGAAGTGACAACTATGTTCTTGGCCAAGATGATGGCTCGTTCCATAGGGAGACGTGATGGATGTGACGTGTAGCCGGTAATCTGATTTGTGGGAGGTGCGCGTGCTTGTCTATTCCCTTTTAGTGTTACAGGGACGGGGTTGGAGACCATGTTGTGTAAGGTGCTATCGCGAAGAGGACTATTGGCGGGTGCACTATTTGCATCCGAGTCATTCCACATCGATGCTTTACTCCAGATCCCTGATTATGTAATACCGGTTACTCTGGAACACGGACTTGAGATTCGGGATTATCGCATATTCCCGACTGACGATATACGCAGGTTCATCGTTGAAATCCACAATGCAACTGATCAGGCAGTTGACACTCCGTCGATTGGAGTGATCCTTTCTCATCTACCGCAGGACCAGGATTTCGGGGTTGCAGTGGCTACATCGCCCGTTCTCCATCCACACACTTCGGGAATACTGATTGGTGTTGCACCAACTGCACTTGGCAGTGATGACAACTGGGGTATACCCGAGTGGATTATCTGTGATGATCTACACACGTCACGAGTTGCGGAGTTGCCGATTCAGGATCTGACGATTGCCAGTGAGATCGTGGTAATGAATGAGGATCTTGCGCAAGTCAACATACAGGTTACGAATAATTCGGAAGAATCGATAGAACGAGTTTGGCTTAGCGGTGATGTCTACGATGATCACGGACGCGTTTGTGGGAGCCTCGTTCAGATTGGTCGAGGGCCAATTAGTCCTGGGGAGACAAACGAGTATTATCTTTATGTTGTTCGTGAATGGCGATATTTCGGAAATCCGTTCGTGTTGGTAAGCTCTGCGGCGGAAGTAGATGTAGTGGTTTCCATCCAAGCAAGAGCCAGGTATGTATCGCCCGCATGTCCGCGTCTAGCAGCCTGGTAAGTTGTAGGCTAATCGATATGAGCTTGGAGTTGGATCTTAGTGTCGAGGCTCATATGTGTTGATTCTAAGGTCTTGAGGTGGATCAAGGGAGTGCTGCTTGGGGTGTTCATGCACGTACAATGGGATTACACGTGGACAGAGAAAGCTGTAATATCACATGGACCCCCGCTTATGAGGCAGGAGAGTTACATCTAAGCTATCGATACCTTTGGTGGCATGTAGCCTCTATCGTCAATAAGGCACCGAAGAACGGGTGCAAAAACTGGAGCTAGATGCGAGACATCAGTCATCTGTGAATGCAGATGTCGACGGAACTAGATTTTGATGACCATAGACATGTGAGGGATTTGGAATTGAAGATTGCAGTCGTTGGCTTGGGGTACATAGGGCTCCCCACTGCAGTGATGTTCGCATCCCATGGCCACGAGGTCATCGGTGTTGACGTTCTCCCTGAAGTCGTCGAAACGTTGGCTCGGGGTGATATCCATATTGAGGAGCCCGGCGTCGCGCCTGTCCTCAAGTCCGTCGTAGAGTCAGGGAGTTTTCGACCTCAGCTCCTTCCCGAGAAGGCTGACGTGTTTATTCTCTCGGTTCCTACACCCAGCAACGATGATCATTCGCCTAATCTTGGTTTTGTGACCAAGGCAGCCGAATCCATTGTTCCATACCTCGAGCCAGGTAACCTTGTGATCCTAGAGAGTACGTCACCTCCTGGTACCACTATCGGGTTGATTCCTACTCTTGAGCGATCAGGCCTGAAGGTTGGAGTGGATATCTATCTCGCACATTCACCGGAACGTGTGTTGCCGGGGAGAATTCTTATAGAGTTGGTGGAAAATGATCGCGTCATAGGTGGGTATACTCTTGAATCTGCTCAGAAGGCTGCCGATCTCTATCGCTCATTTGTGCAGGGAGGAATTCTGCAGACAGACGCAACTACTGCTGAGATGGCCAAGCTCATGGAGAATACTTTTCGCGACGTCAACATTGCCCTGGCAAACGAGTTCAGCCGGATCGCAGAACGCGTCGGTATTGATGTCAATGAGGCGATCCGCCTCGCAAATCATCATCCACGAGTAAACATTCTCAACCCAGGTCCTGGGGTTGGTGGGCATTGCATAGCTGTAGATCCATGGTTCATCGTGGATTCGGCTCCAGAGGAATCCACTCTCATCAGAACAGCCCGAGTTGTCAACGACGCTCAGCCGGGATATGTGGCAGATCTTGTCACTCGTATAGTATCGGGAATAGAGAATCCGACCGTTGCAGTGCTTGGCTTAGCCTATAAACCTGATGTTGACGATATCAGGGAGAGCCCATCTGTTGAAGTAGTGAAACACCTTAGTCGACTCGGATACCGTTTGAGATTACATGATTCCCATACCCGGAGCGAAGTTGCAGGTATGCCTGTATATGGGGAACTCTCCGAGGCCGTATCTGGTGCTGATGCGATGATAATTCTGACGGATCATCGCGAGTACCATAGATTAGAGCCAGATGATGAGAATTTGAGTGGAATAGTGCATAGAATCCTGATTGACACGCGGAACTGTGTTAATCCCAATCTTTGGCGAGACGCGGGATATGCGGTACACCGCCTCGGTGTGGGTGCCCCGTTCATGGTGACAGAAGGGCCTGATTTTGATTAAGGTACTTGTCGTGTTTGGTACGCGCCCAGAAGCTATCAAGATGGCTCCAGTGATCAAGGCGCTTACTGAGAAACGAGCCGTGTTTGAACCAATCGTGTGCGTAACGGGACAACATCGCGAGATGTTGGACCAGGTTCTCAATTTGTTTGACATCGTCCCGGACTATGATCTGGATGTGATGGTTCACAACCAAAGTCTGGCCACACTGACTGCCAATGTGTTGGCAAAACTGGACCCCATACTTGAGCAAATACGTCCGGATTGGGTCTTGGTGCAGGGAGATACGACGACTGCGATGGCCGCATCGCTTGCGGCGTTCTACCGTCAGGTGAAAGTCGGTCACATCGAAGCAGGTTTGAGGACAGACGACAAATACCAACCGTTCCCCGAAGAGATAAACCGGCGAATCACCAGTGTGGTTGCGGATATCCACTTCGCTCCTACTGAGTGGGCTGCCGACAATCTCCGTAGAGAAGGGCATCCTGAACACCGAATTCTGGTCACTGGGAACACTGTCATTGATGCTGTTCATAGCATCCTGGAGGTGCCATTCGATCCTGCGAACTATTTCCCAGACGAGATCATTCGTGTTGACAAGCGCATCGTCCTGGTGACGGCGCACCGTAGGGAGAACTTTGGAGCGGGGATTCGCAGGATTTGCGCCGCAGTCAAAGAAATCACTAGTAGGCACGAGGATATCCAGGTAGTCTATCCAGTACACCTTAATCCGAACATCTCAGGTCCAGTGCATGAGTTGCTGGATTCTTCCGAGCGGATTCTACTCCTGCCCCCTCTGGAATATCAGCCCTTGCTTTGGTTAATGAAGCACAGTTATCTGATCCTCTCAGATTCTGGTGGGATTCAAGAGGAGGCACCTGGCATGGGGAAACCACTGCTAGTTTTGCGTGACACTACTGAGCGGCCAGAAGGGGTTGCTTCTGGATCAGTGCGGCTCGTTGGTACGGACGACCAGCGTATTGTTGCTGAGACCTCGCGTTTATTGACGGATTCTCTCGCCTATGGCGCGATGTCATCGTCGAGGAATCCTTATGGCGACGGGCATGCTTCGCAAGCGATTGTGGAGCGGTTGGTGTAGGATTTCTAGAATCCTCATGTCTGGGCTACACATGTATGAGTAAGTGCCTTTGGGTTTCATGTGGCAAGAGTGGAGTCTAGGTGAAGAAGCAGATTACCCACCTCAGTAACGTCCATCCAGCAGACGATACGCGTATTTTCCATAAGGAATGCACATCACTTGCAAAGGCGGGGTATGCAGTCACCTTAATTGCCAGAAAACCGCGTGCCCAGATCTTTGCTGGTGGTGTTCGTATAGTTGAACACCACCCCCCTACACCCAGATTGTTGAGAATGACCGTCGGATCATTTGGTCTTCTAAAGCTCGCCCTCAATAACCCGTCCGACCTATATCACTTTCACGATCCTGAGCTGATACCAGTTGGGTTCATTCTCAAATTACTGGGCAAAAGGGTGGTGTACGACGTGCATGAGGACATACCTGCCCAGCTTCTGACAAAACCATGGCTTCCTGCGGTAGTTCGCCCCATTGCTAGCAGGATGATCCAGGGTGTGAATTGGGTGTCAAACCGAGTGTTTGACGGAATCGTGGTTGCTAGGGCAGACGCAGCGGAGGATTTTCACGGAACGAATGTAGTGCTTGTGCAGAATTACGCTCTTTTATCTGAGTTTGCGGCCCTCCAGGCACCGGGAACACGATCCATCCCCGATCCAAACAAAGTCATTTACTTTGGAGGCGTAACAGTCCACCGAGGACTTCGTCAGATGATTTCTGCTATCGAGATTCTTAGTCGGCGCCGAGAGATTACGCTCGCTTTGGTTGGACCTCTTCAACCGCCTTCGCTGATACAGGAGATTGACGCATCTCCAGCTCGCGCTCACATTGACTATCAACCCTGGGCTAGTCGAGAGGAAATGCCGAGTATCCTCTCATCAGCATCGGTCGGACTAGTTTTTTTTCAACCCATCCCGAACCATGTCACCAGTTACCCGAACAAGCTGTTCGAATATATGGCTGCAGGCCTACCGATCATTGGTTCGGATTTTCCATACTGGAAACAATTCATCGACGATATCGACTCTGGCATACGTGTGAATCCGACGGATTCCGAAGCCATCGCTGATGCGATAGAGAACTTGCTTGATAATCCGGAAAAGACCCGAGAGATGGGAGAGGCTGGAATGAGAGCTGTGCATGAGCGGTTTAACTGGGACTCCGAGTTCAGGATCTTACTAGGACTCGTTGAGTCTCTGATAGGATCAGCTTGAAACATGTTCAGCTGGGTGGACGGACAAACTCAGGTAGATGAGTTACATAAGTTGCGCCGCCCCATCGCAGTTCCTATCTACCGCGCGGTTGGAGTTGTGTCATTGGTCGTGTTTGCGGTCGTGATGCTGTTGGGTATGCCTCGACTCGGCGGATTGGTCTTGCTTCCTTGGTTGAGCATCGCCCTTATACGCAATCCTGGAATTTTGCTTGCGGCCTATCTCTATATACCGTTGTACAAACCCGTGGCGCAATCAACTATACCAGTTGATGTGACGGTGTGGTTAGCTGCGTTGTGTGTCTGCCGCACCATGCTGGAACTCAATAGGGGGAGAGTATATCCCTTCAGGACAGCAGCTATGTTCTGGTCGGTGTTCGTGTTCTTGCTCCTGAGTACTACGTTCACTTCTGAGTATCTGGATGTATCGACGGTCAGTGTAGCCAGGACTTTGACGCTTACTGTTGTTCCTCTTCTGCTCGTGCCTTATGTAGCACGCGAAAGTGACTGGTTATCACAAGTACTGAAGGTCACCTTGGTGTTCTCTGTGGTCTTCTCACTTTTGGGACTGGGTTCCATGGCGATTAATGGAGCGTCTCGGTTGTCGTTGACATCCGATACGATTGGTGCCGGACGCATCGCCATAATGGGGCTGCTGGTGGCACCCGCTGTGATTCCACGACACAGATGGAAACCGATCGCGCTCGTATTTGTTGCTATCTGTACTCTGGGTGCTGCACTTGCCTCCGGATCGCGTGGACCTTTGCTCGCTGCGTTTGTGGCTGCCTTCGCAATCTACGCTCTTCCTAATCGCTGGTTCGCTATCCGCTCGCTTATTGTTGTTAGCGGAGGGATCGCGGCAGTCGCATTCGTGATGTCGAGTTGGGCCGACTACGTCGCATCTGAGCAATCTCTATACAGAATACGCATCTTGATCAAGTCGGCACTCGGCGATGGAGAACCCGACGCATCAAGCTCAATCCGGCTTGACCTCATGGGCAAAGCGCTTGAGATGTGGGGTCAGCGACCGATTGTTGGATGGGGCCCAGGCTCGTTCGCGGTTCACCCGCCTTTGGGCTGGGAGTATCCACACAATGCGATACTACAGGTGGGTGCGGAACTCGGTACTTTGGCTGTATTGTGGTTTCTTCTGTTTGCAGCTTCTGCGATTTTCGTGATTTACCGACGATTGTCAGAACCATGGGCGATTGGTATTGGGATACTCACCATCTTCGCTATTGTGTCTGCTCAGTTCTCAAACGACCTCTATGATAACCGTTGGTTATGGGGCATGTTGTTGTTATCTCTCTCCATGGAGAACCTGGTAGTTCGGGCACAAACGGACATCCATTTCCCGACTCGAGTGCTTGAGGATGAAAGTACTCAAGATCCGTGAATCGTTTGGTATTCCTGATTGGCATAGGCGCGGGTAGTAATTGTGCCAGCAATGCCACCCACTCCAGATACGATGCATTTTAGACGAAATAACAGAAGCTCACGCCTCAAGATTGCATCGGGAATTATCAGCAGCCCATGTTTGACTATAATGCCAACGCTTTCAACGACATGTATAGCGGTCGTGGATGGTGATGGGTTTACCCACCTCGAGATTTTGCTTCGAGTCGTGCCGGATCTGAAGGCTCTTTTGAGAATCCATCTTGCATTGGCTCTTGACCTGGGAACATGCTCCCAGGTGATCGCTTCTGCGCAACTTGAGAAGATATGTCCCTGAGATCGTAACTTCGCAGAAATCATGGAGTCTTCACCACCCGTCAGATTCAGCCGAACGTCAAAGGGGCCCGGGATGCCGGCAAGGCAAGTGGAACGGATGATGGAGTTGTTTGTACCGAAAGACGCAACTTTCCCCCCTGTATGCAGCGTTGGAGGTTGAAAGCAAGGCAGATATGAACGTGGAAGATCGGCATCTATCGTGTAAATCTGCTGTCCGACCACTGCCGCCGCACCGGATCGGATCGCCTCAGCGAACAGCCGGGCCAACCAGTTGGCATCCACGGTCTCGTCGTCGTCGACGAAGGCGATGAACTCAGCGCCAATGCCTAGCGCCTCGGAGACCAATCGATTTCTTACGGAAGCGAGACCACGCGTTGGTTCAACAACAAATTTAACAGGGAACGACAGATTAGGTGTGGCGGTATGAACGACACGTTCAGCTGATCCTTGTGGATCGTTGTCGGCGATGACCAAATGTACATTCAGACCATTGATCTCCATTTTCTCCAAACTGTGAATCAGATTGGCAAGCCCTATTGGACGTTGGTATGTGGCAACGCAAACTGCAATCAATGGATTCGTCATGTGGTTCTCTCTCCAATAGGTAGAAATAGCGTGCATCAGACTCAGTTGTTGCAGGCTTTACTCTTCGTAATTCCGGACGCCGACGGGCCGCGACGCGCGCTTCATGCCTCCATTGAGCTGGGAGTGATCAGGTTTGGCTCCGATTCTGGTGTTGATTCCGCGTTCGATGTGGCTACCCTGATATGTGATAGATTTTACCGCGAGTACTAGGATCAGGGAGAGTATCGATTTTCTGTTCCTGCTCCTAGGTTCTTTGCGGCATAGGCGGGGGTGATCAAATGCGTATTAGCATTGACAAGCGTTCAATCATGGGTCACCCGTCGCGATTGTGCTGGCCCTCTGCACGCTGGAGTGACGTTAAAAGTGGATATTGAGCTTAGTAGAATTGTCCGCGCAATAAGGCGATTCTGGTGGATTGTCCTTGTTTCCGTGGTCGCGTTTGCAGGCACTGCTGCCGCATTTAGTCTTACTTTGCCCAGAACCTACACTTCGGGCGTAACGCTTCTGGTCGCTCCATCGAGTATCAGTGGCTTTACCTTGTCCGAAGGATCCTCCTCTACTCAAACGCTCATCCAGCTTGCAACATCAGACAGTGTGCTTGGCCCTGTCAAGCAGGAGTTTGGTATCGAGGGGACACTCGATGAACTCCGTCAAGATGTTGAGGTTAGTGGTTCCAGCAATACTCAGATAATCCGTATTTGGGTTACGAATGAGGATGCGCAGAGGGCAGCTGATATCGCCAACGCGATTGCTGAGATGGTAGACCAGCAGGCGCAGGTGCTATCAGTCAGTATGATCAAATCCAAGCGCGATGACCTCGTCTATCAGCGCGACCAGATTGATAGCAAGATACTTGTGTTGAATCAGCAGATTCGCGATTTGGAGTCAGAGCAAGCCAGTTCGGGCACTGTAGAATCGTCGCGTTTGGCACAGTTGAAAGACGAGCGACTTAATCAACAGAAGTTGCGAGTAGATGCTGACAACTCGATCAGATCAATCGATGCCACTCTCCTAGGTCTCCAGCCTCCGGTGGTCGTGACAGATGCAGCAGTGCCGGCTCGGTATCCGGAAGGTACGTCGAGAGTATTGTTGGTCGCTGTCGGAGTGGTGTTCGGTGGATTCGTCGGAATTGCCATCATGATGTGGCGCGAATTGCGTGATACCAGAGTGCGTGACGCTCGCCATGTCCTCCAGCTTACAGGTGCTGCTTCAGTGACATCTGTGAGCACGAGCGAAGACGTCCATATGGCGGCTGCACGCGCGGCGGGAGTGGCTCGCAAGCTGGGAAGTTCGGCAGTTGCGTTAGTGGGAACCCGCGCCAGTTCACCAACAGAGTCACGTATTGGTGAACTGGCGCAGGATACTGTTCTTCGCGATATGCAGGTCGTACGTGTTCCTGGACTGTTGAACACCAACGCCTCATTTGAACTGCTTCCCTTGAACGCTGTGGTGATGTTGTTTATCGAGCAGTTGCAGACACTAGAAGAAGACGTGCTCGACACGCTGGGTGTTCTGCATGACTTTGGCGTCGTTTCGGTCGTACCGGTGCTCATTCAGTCTTAGTGACCGCCAAGGCCACCAATGTGCTATACTCCCTATCGTCACCAGAGGCAGGGCCTCTGTCGTGTTCTTCCCCGCATGGGTTCCGCACAGATCATTCTCACTGATCACACGTCGCGGGTTTCTGGGAGAGCGATCATCTCACGACTGATCCGGCTCGCCCGCACTGTTGGGTAGCAGCAAGTGCTGCGAAGGGCTTCGTGGTTGGATGGGTATCCACGTCGCCTGCAGATCACTGATAGGTGACCGTGTGGCATCCGCCAGAGTCTAACCCTCTGCGCTAGCATCGATTGCACCTCTCCGCATCGGTTCTCACACAATTGTGCCACACAACCTCATTTACGCTGTCCCCGAAAATGGTTCGGGCAGCCTAATCTCGGTGCGCTGTCCGCGTACCGTCTAGATGGAGTGTGCATACACATGACTCAGTTTTTCTCTCGGGGTATCCGCCCCATGTACCACTGGAATACCGAGGGCGGCAGCGCCGTCATCGATCGCGAGATCGATGAGGAGCACGAGATCGCACCGGTGCGCGTCGATGAGACGCATTCCAGCAACGAGGAGGTCGAGACGACCTTCGCCGATCTCGGTCTCAGCCCGGTGCTGCTGGAAAGCATCACCCAGCTCGGATTCAAGAAACCGACTCCGATTCAGGAGGCCGCAATTCCCGCGTTGCTGAATGGCCAGGACATCATTGGCCAGGCGCAGACGGGTTCCGGCAAGACAGCGGCGTTCGGTCTGCCGATCATCGACCTGATCGATGGTCGCGATCGCCGCATTCAGGCGCTCATCCTCACCCCAACCCGCGAGCTCGCGATTCAGGTGAGCGATGCCCTGCACAACTACGGCAAGCACAAGGGTATCCAGACCCTCGCCATTTACGGTGGACAGGCCTACGAGCGCCAGTTCCGTGGTCTCGAGCGTGGTGTCCACATCGTTGTCGGTACACCCGGCCGCGTCATGGACCACATGCGCCGCAACACGCTGAAGCTGGATGATCTCCGCTTCTTCGTGCTGGATGAAGCCGATGAAATGCTCGATATGGGCTTTGTCGACGATATCGAGACGATCCTCTCCCAGGTTCCGGCCGAGCGACAAACCGCGCTGTTCAGCGCCACTATGCCGCAGCGCATTGCCGATCTCGCCAACACCTATCTGCGCAATCCGCAGCGGATTTCCGTGCGCGGCAAGCAGATGACGGTGGCCGAGATCAATCAGACGAGCTACGAGTTCCCGCGTGGCAAGAAGGTAGAGGCCCTGACCCGCATTCTCGAGGCCGAGAATCCGACCAGTGCCATGATCTTCTGCCGCACCAAGCGCAATGTCGATGAGCTCGGTGAAGCCCTGCTGCAGCGCGGGCTGCCGGTGGAGACGCTGCACGGCGATCTCAGCCAGGTGCAGCGCGACCGCGTCATGCGCCGCTTCCGCAACGGTCAGGCGCAGATCCTGATTGCGACGGATGTCGCGGCCCGCGGCCTCGATATCCCGGAAGTCAGCCACGTCATCAATTACGATGTGCCGGAAAGCCATGAGACCTACGTGCATCGCATCGGTCGTACCGGCCGTGCCGGTCGCACTGGTGAGGCTATCACGCTGGTCAGCCCGCGTGAGTTCCGCTGGCTGCGCCAGGTCGAGCGCACCACGCGAGCGACGATCGAACCGCGCCGTCTTCCCAGCCAGGAGGATGTCAACGCCCGTCGCCGTGAGAAGCTGGTCACGCTGATGCGTGAGGCGGTCGAGGACGAGTCCAACTACCAGGCCTATATCGCTCCGATCGCTGACCTGCCGGAGGATGTCGATCTCACCAAGCTCGCCGCCGCGCTGTTGAAGCTCTACGCCGAGGAAACCGGTCAGGCTGCATTGGACACCAGTGGCTACGATGACCTCGCCAACTTCGGTGGCAAGCCCCAGCGCGAGCGACGACCGGAGCGGGGTGATCGTCCATACGGCGAGGCTCCGCGCGCCAATGGCGGCGGCGGTGGCCGTGGTCACAGCGATGAGGCGGGTATGACCCGTCTGTTCATCAATATCGGTCACAACATGCGCGTTCGCCCGCAGGATTTCGTCGGCGCCATCGCCAACGAGGCCAACATTCCGGGTCGTACCATCGGTGCGATCGATATTCACGATACATTCAGTTTCGTGGATGTCCCCAGCGGCGATGCCGAGCGCGTGATGAATGTGCTCAACAGCGCCAGCATCAAGGGTCGACCGGTTAACGTCGAGATGGCCCAGGGTGGTGCTGGCGATCGCGGTGGCTACCAGCGCGCACCGCGTCGCGATGACTACCGCCGCCCAGCCGGACGACCGTCGTCGTTCGGACAGGGACCTCGCCGCGATGGCGATCGTCGGCCTCGCCGCGACCGCTGGTAGGTGTGAAGCGGGTAACGCACATCATCATTGGTGCGGCGGTGGCATTGCCACTCGCCGCACCGCTGTCTCTGCCATTAGCTGCTGCCACCGTTTGGTGGGGCATGGTCGGCGGTGGATTTCCGGATTGGCTGGATCTGCGCTCGGATTACAGCCGTAGCATGAAGCACCGCGGTATCAGCCACAGTGTGCTGGCCGCGGCTATGCTCACGCTCGGATTCTGGGCACTGCTCGGTATCGTTGGTAGCGGATTCGAACTGACGGATCTCCCTCGCACTACATGGGCATGTGCGCTTGGGCTCGGATATCTCAGCCACATCGTTGCCGATGCCTGCACGCATGCCGGTGTGCGCCTGTGGCTACCGTTCAGTCAACGCAAATGGTGGCTGCTACCGAAACCGCTGCGCGGTAACGCCAGTGGAAAGATGGATTCGATTGTCCGTATCGTGGCGCTCGTGCTAATCGGTGTCTACCTCGCTGGTTTATTTGCGAGGTAGTACATACGGCTCGAAGGGCAGATCAACTGTCGGGAACTTCTGGTCGTGGTCGATACACGATCCAGGAGGCGAGGAGGACAAATCCCACACCGTACATCCAGCCGCCGAGCACATCTGTGGGCCAATGGGCACCCGCCCAAATCCGACTCCAGCCAACCATCACGGTGAAGAGTGTGCCGATCGTAATGGCGGCGCCTCGCCAGATCGGCGATGTGCACCGACGCCAGACGATCATCGCGACCGTCGTGGTGACCATGGCCATCGTCATGCTGTGACCACTGGGGTAGCCGGTGTTCTCGTAGTGGCCCAGAATACTGACCAAATCCTCCGTCGGTCGCGGTGATTCGAAGATACCCTTAAGGAAGAACGCCGCCAGGCGGGATACGGCCACCAGCACAACGAGCTTCGATTCCTCCCGCCACTTCAACACTAGGGTCACGATCAGACAGGTGGTGAACAGCAGTATCGCGGCGATCGTCCCACCAATCGTTGCCCCCAGGTTCTGGAGATGTTCCGGTAGAGACCCGTGCCAGGTCTGTGCATTGGTGGAGATGCGTACGTCCAACTCGTGCACGTTATCGCCTGCCGAGAGAACCCCGAGTATCGATGCCAGCAGGATCAGGACTACGGCAGGCCAGATCAGGATGCTCCTGGAGCTATCCACCGTTGTCGCGGGTTGGGGCGTGCTCACTGGCCGATATGCTCCGTATCTCCACGTAGCGGTTAGTGCTCTTCATCCTCGCTGTCGGGGAACGTCCATGTCTAGCTGCACCTAACCAATGCTTGGTGTATTGTCACACATGGCCTTGCGCCTCCATTGTAAAGTTTCGTACAATGCATCCAAGCTACTGAACCGAAGACTACGAGCATCGCTCATATGCTGACCAGAGGGTCAACTAGCGGCTCGATAGGTTATTGGTATTGGCACGGTAGCATGCACCTCGGGCAATGCCTCGTGAGGCTGCGATTGTTGCGTGAACGGTGTTCACGGGAGTTCGTGCGTACAGCACAGTGGAGGAAACATGTCTCAGACAAAGACAACCGGACCGTTGCGCGAGTTGTTCGATTCGTATAAATCAGGCAAAATCAGCCGTCGTAGCTTTGCCCAGGGTGCAACCGCACTCGGCGTGGCTCTACCGCTGGTCTCTTTCCTCGGGAATCAGGTATCCGCGCAGGATGCCGCCCCGGCCGAACGCCCGACTTCTGGTACCGAAGGTCAGGAGCGCGGTGCCGGTGGCCACCTGAACATCATTCAGTGGCAGGCGGTAACTCGTCTCAGCCCGCACACTTCCTCTGGCACGAAGGATTTTCTTGGTTCCCTGCCGATGCTGGAGCCCCTCATTCACTACCTGCCAGATTCCAGCATGGTGCCGAACCTGGTCACCAAGGTGCCGTCCCAGGCGGATGGTGATTTGGCCGAGGATCTGACCTCCGTCACCCTTTCGCTCTTGCCAGACGTGCTCTGGAGTGATGGCACACCCTTCACCTCCGCCGATGTTGGCTTCACCATCGATTGGGTGAAGGATCCGATGAACAACTCGGTGAACTTCGGTGATTACGAGCCGATTAGCGGATGGGAAGCCGCGGATGACCTCACCATCACGGTGACCTTCTCCTCGCCGAACCCGTTCTGGTTCACGCCATTCACGGGTACCAGCACCGGCTTCGTCTACCCCAAGCACATTCTTGAGGTAGAAGGTGCCCATGAGCAGTTCCTGCTCAACCCGGTTGGTACGGGTCCATTCGTCGTCGATAGCTTCACCCCGAACGACGAGCTGCGGTTGATCGCGAACGAGAACTATCGTGAGCCGAACAAGCCGTTCTTTGCCACCGTCACCATTAAGGGTGGTGGCGATGCTGCGGCAGCTGCTCGTGCTACGTTGCAGTCGGGCGAATCGGACTTCGCCTGGAACCTGGTGGTTGAGCCAGATGTGCTGGATTCGATGGAAAGCCCGGATAACCCGGGAGTCCTCCTGCCATACGCAGGTGTTCAGGTGGAGCGCGTCAACATCAACTTCTCTGATCCCAACACCGAGGTGGATGGTCAGCGCAGCGAGATGAACACGCCGCACCCCTTCTGGTCTGATCCGGCGGTTCGCGAAGCTGCTTCCATGGCGATTGATCGCGAAACCATCGCCACGAACTTCTACGGCCCCACCCAGCCGCCGGCCGTCAACATCCTCAATGGCGACCCGCGCACGGATTCGCCAAACACCGTCTTCAACTTCGACCGGGATGCCGCCAATGCTCTGCTGGAAGAGGCCGGTTGGGTTGATAGCGGCAATGGTATTCGCGCCAAGGACGGTGTCGAACTCAAGCTCGAGTTTGCCACATCCGTCAATCCAGTTCGCCAGAAGTCCCAGGCCGTCATTAAGGATGGTCTCGAGAAGATCGGATTCCAGGTCAACCTTGTCCAGATCGATAGTGGCATCTACTTCGATACCGGCGAAGGTAACGATCAGTCGATCTACCACAACTACTGGGACATGAACATGTACACGGGCGTGCCGTCTTCGCCGCGTCCGATTGGCTTCTTCGAGGCCTGGTACGCCGGTGAGAATGGCGCGAATATCGCGCAGGCCAGCAACAAGTGGCTTGGCAACAACAACCAGCGCTACAACAATCCTGAGTTCGATGAACTCTGGGTTGCCACCAGAACCGAAACTGATCCGGAGCAGCTCGCTGACAACTTCATTGGCCTGAATGACATTGTTATCAACGATCGCGTCATCATTCCTTTGGTAGTTGTGGGTGCAGCGCGTGGTGTCTCCAAGCGCCTGAATGCTGAGAACATCGCGCTGGCTCCGTTCAGCTATGACTACTGGAACATCGCCAACTGGAACCTGGCCGCGGAGTAGATCTGCGCGCGTTCCAGATAAGGATGTCTCTCCGGAGATTGCGCCGAGGTCAGGGCTCGTATATGAGCCCTGACCTTCGGTTCTTAAATGTAGTTGCAGTGGGTTTCTACTTGTTCTAGTATTACTACCAATGCTACTGAACCCAAACCCTTGGGCTTCGCCCATTTGCTGACAATGGCGTCGGCTGGTTGGTCGTAACGTAAACGATCACCAGTGATGAGGCGCGGGTGTCTGCCAGGCAGAGCGTGTTTTGGGCGATGAGTTGTTCATCGTCGTGTAAAACCGTGGACACAGCGTGGGCTGTGTTCGCAACCAGTCGTGTCAGTTGCACGATGGAGGATTCGCTTCATGGAACATAAGACCACGGGGCCGTTGCGCGAGTTGTTTGATTCGTTCAAGGCCGGCAAGATCAGTCGACGTTCGTTTGCGCAGGGTGCAACCGCACTCGGCGTTTCCGTGCCATTGGTTTCCTTCCTTGGCAGCCAGGTGTCCGCGCAGGATGCCGAGGCTCTCACACGTCCGGAAGTTGGCACCGAGGGCCAGGAGCGCGGTGCTGGTGGTGATCTCAACATCATCCAGTGGCAGCCTGCCTCCATGCTCAGCCCACACGTTTCCACGGGTGTTAAGGACATCCTCGGTGCGGTAACGGTGCTTGAGCCCCTCATTCACTACCTCAGCGATGCCAGCATGATCCCGAACCTGCTCTCCAAGATGCCGTCCCAGGAGGATGGCGATCTGGCCGAGGATATGACCTGGGTGCAGTTGAGCCTGTTGCCAGACGTACTCTGGAGCGATGGCACACCATTCACCTCCGCCGATGTTGGCGCCACCATCGACTGGGTGAAGAACCCAGACAACGCTTCCGTGAATGTCGGTGTCTTTGCCACGATCTCCGATTGGGAAGCAATTGATGATCTCACCATCAAGGTGAACTTCAGCAACCCGAACCCGTTCTGGTTCACTCCGTTTGCGGGTACCAGCACCGGCTTCGTCTATCCGAAGCACATCATTGAGGCTGAAGGCGGCCACGACGCCTTCCTCATGAACCCGACCGGCACCGGTCCATACAAGGTGGAGAGCTTCACGGCGAACGACTCCCAGGTCCTGGTTCCGAATGAGAACTACCGCGAAGCCAACAAGCCGTTCTTCAGCCGCGTCAACATCAAGGGTGGTGGTGATCCGGCTGGTGCCGCTCGCGCCGTCATCCAGACTGGTGAGTCTGACTTCGCCTGGAACCTCCAGGTTGAGCCAGACATTCTTGACGCCATGATCGCCGATGACAACTCGGGTGTCTTCGTGCCGTATCCGGGCGTTTCGGTTGAGCGCATCAACTTCAACTTCTCTGATCCGAACACCGAGGTGGACGGTCAGCGCAGTGAGATGAACACGCCACATCCGTTCCTCTCCGATCCGGCGGTCCGCAAGGCCATCAATATGTCGATCGATCGTGAGACCATCGCCCTGAACTTCTATGGTCCTACGCAGCCGGCCGCGGTCAACATCCTGAACGGTGACCCGCGCACGGAGAGCCCGAACACGTCCCTGAACGTGGATCGCGAAGCCGCCAAGGCTGTGCTGGAAGAAGCCGGTTGGGTTGACGGTGGCAACGGTATTCGCGCCAAGGATGGTGTGGAGCTGAAGATCGTGTACGCGACTTCGGTCAATGCTGTTCGCCAGAAGACTCAGGCCGTCGTCAAGGCGAATTTGGAAGAGGTCGGTTTCCAGGTCTCCCTGGAGCAGATCGATGCCGGTATCTACTTCGATGGTTCCGCTGGTAACGATCAGAACATCAACCACTTCTACTGGGACTTCTGCATGTACCAGAGCGTGCCGAGCACACCGCGCCCGCTCAGCTTCTTTGAGGCCTGGTACACCGGCCCGGATGGCGAGAATATCGCCCAGGCGAGCAATGAATGGAACGGTAGCAACAACTCTCGCTACCAGAATCCTGACTTCGATGTCATTTGGGAAGCCGCTCGCGTCGAGACCGATCCCGAGGCGCTGGCCGATCTCTTCATCGAGATGAATGACATCGTCATTCTCGATGACGTCATCACCCCGCTCGTGGTCGTTGGTTCGCCGCGTGGTGCCAGCAAGCGACTCCGCCAGGAGAACCTTGAGCTCGCCGCATACAGCTACGACTACTGGAACATCGCCAACTGGAACCTGGCGGAGTAATCCCCTGTATTCAGATACGAGTTCACGGAGGAGCCCAGACCAGCAACGGTCTGGGCTCCTCCTCGTTCCGTGGTCGTTGGTCATAGACGACCAGGTCTTTCTACCTGCGTGATGATCTGATTGACTGTACGATGCCGGATTCTGAGTAGCGTGGCACACGTGTTGCGTTCCTTATCCTGTCAGGCAAACGCCTGATTCGAGCAATCGAGTTCAGTCGCGAACAGGAATGGATTCTCCATGAGTACAGAAGATCGAGTTGATGCCGCCCTTGATGATGTGAAGGGCACCGCCAAGGAAGCCTGGGGTAAGGCCACCGATGACAAGTCCGTCGAAGCTGAGGGCAAGATGGATCAGCTGAAGTCGGACGTCAAGGAAGGGGTGGCCGATGTTAAAGACAAGGCCAGGGACCTGATGGACAAGCTCACCGATAAAGACAAGTAAGCGATACCAGGCTGAAGCGGAGGGTGACTCAGATCACCCTCCGCTTTTTGCTGTTCCCAATGCCTCAATCACATCATCCCAATGCTCCAGATGCCAACAGGCGGCGGTAATCGCATCGGCCGTCACGTCATCGTGATCGGGGAGAATCCGTCGTGGTAGGCGGCCGGATGCCACCTCAAGCTGATAGCTCACCTCTAGAACGTTACCCGCGAGAATGGTCGCCGGTAAGCCAGCGACCTCGATCTCGGAAAGTGAACTTCTTGTTTGATATCCCTTCAGGAACTCCCGAATGTGATCGAGTGGATTCGTTCTGGTTGTGGCGTTCGCCTGCCAGCGCGGACGCAATCGACGCGAGAGATACTTGCCTACATCCCAGACTTTCGGTGCTATGGGGAGATGATCGAAGTCGATGAATCCCGATACTTCACCGATCGCTGCCAACAGGATATTCTCCGGCGACATATCCCCGTGAACGTTTTGGACGGGTAGGGACGCGATCCTGGCTACCACCTCATTCCTTCGGACCGAGTATGCCCCCGCGATATCCGGTGGCAGCATCAAATCGCTGAGGAGGTTCTCGCACAGGTTTTCGGGGTGGGAGTTGGCTGGCCAGGGATAGGTGGCTAAGGACTGATGCATTGCGGCCATCGCGTTGCCGATCACAGCCTCACTACCGAGTATCTCCACCGGCGAGAGCGTTGCATGAGGCAATTTCGGAATGAGGATGAAGCAGTCCTCGATCTCACCGGCATAGAGCATCGCGCTCTCCGTGGGGATAAACTCGGCTACCGGAACTCCCGAACACGCCAGGTGTCGCAGTACCCGTGCCTCATCGGCGAGCGGATAGTCGCGCCACGGTCCCAGACGTTTTAGGTAATACATTCGCCCATCATCTGCGGTAACCTGCCAGAGCTCGCGATGCTGGACCGCTTCGCTGATCTGGGGCTGGTCTCCCAGGATGGTTGACCAGTTCGTCGCAATCTGGCGGAGATCGTAGTTAGCTGTCACAGTTGCGCTCCTTTCATCCGCTATATCTAGCACGCAGACTCCTCCGAAAGCACGACTCGATCCGGTGAGGTTGACATCGATGCGTCTTGCCGGGAATCTGATACCTGAAATGATTGCAACGTAGATCAGAGGTCAACCCATGTCCCGCACATTCCCTTTCTACCGATTCGCCGGTTCGCATCGCGAGGTAGGGCAGCAATATGGCGAAGCATGTCGCGACCTGATCGTGCAGCATCGCGATCTTGCGCTGGAGCGGCTCTACGCACATTCGCATCTCACTTACGATGACGTCGTCGAGCGCACGCTCTGGTACCGACCGTGGCTGCACGCTGTCGCGCCGTTCTTTATCGAGGAACTGGTGGGATTAGCTCAGGGTGCCAATATCACCGAAGCCGAGGCCTGGTTGCTGCAGTTGCGCGCCGAAGTCGCGATTGTGGAGGAGAACGAAGCCGGCGATGAGTGCACCAGCTATGCCATCGAACCCTCCGCGACCAGCGATGGTGTTGGTCTGGTCGGCCAAAACGCCGATCTCCCGGCGTTCTATCGGGATATCGCCATCGTCGCCGAACTTGGTTTCGACGATATCCCCTCGATCCTGATGGTGTTACCGGCGGGGCAGCTCAGTTATCTCGGTATCAACGATGCTGGTATGGGTGTCTCCGCCAACTTTCTCACCTGTGATGGTTGGCGAGTTGGTGTGCCACGCTACTTCTTCTCTCGCCTCGCGTTGACTCAGCGCACTGTCGAGGACGCAGCCACGCTGATCGATAGTCTGCATCGGGCGTCATCACGCAATCTGATCATGATGGATGCGAAGGGAACCGCGCTCGATCTGGAGACGACGGTCACCGAATCGGCGCGCCTGTACGCGAGCGATGGTGTTCTGGCCCATGCCAACAACTATCTTGCCCCGGAGTTGCTGCATGCCGAGCGCTCAACCGGTATCGGCCTGACCAACTCGCAGGGGCGGTTCGAATCGATGCGGTCAATGCTGGTGGAGCGGAGAGGTTGTCTCAATGTCGAGGTGATGATGGAGGTACTCTGCGATCACACCGATCCGATGGCTTGCGTTAATCGCCATCGGGATGATATCCCCGAGCTCGATTCCATGACGTTCGCCAGCCTGATCATGCAACCGACGCTCGGCAAAATGGATGTAGCCGTCGGGCCTCCTGACGAAAACGATTTCATGACATATGCGTTTGGGCGATAGAACCAACTCGCTTCGAGGCGGAATGCAGGCAAAATCGCAATCTCGTGTAAACTGATTGCACGTTCAATGGCGATCGTGTTTTCAGTTGGTACCGCGGCACACGAATGCCGTCAGGGGAGGCGACCTCATGGTTCAGTCTACGCAAAACGTTCGAAGGCTCTTTGACGCTTTGGTGTCCGGCGAAATCGATCGTCGGCAGTTCATCCAGCGCACAACCGCACTGGGTATTGGTATCGGTATGGCTGGCCATCTCGCCAATGCCGCCGCTCAGGAGGAATCCAAGGGCGGTGGTGGTCTTGAGAGCGGCGTGCCGCGCGCGGTTGCGCCTGATGATCAAACCCGCGGTGCCGGTGGCGAGCTCAAGATCATTCAGTGGCAGGCACCCAGTCACCTCTTTGCCCATCGCGCCGATGGTGATAAGGACACCCTGGCCTCCTGCCTTGTGACCGAACCGCTCATGCACTACGGTCAGGACGCAGGTTTGCTGCCGAACCTGGTCACCTCTGTTCCGTCCCTGGCCAACGGTGATCTCGCTGAAGATCTCTCAACCGTCACGCTCCATCTGATGGAGGGTGTGACCTGGAGCGATGGCGAGCCCTTCACCTCCGCCGATGTGAAGTTCACCTGGGAGTGGGTCTCCAACCCCGATAACGCCTGTAACACGATCGAGCTCTGGAATCGCATCACCGCGATCGAGACTCCGGATGATCTGACGCTGAATGTCACATTCGATGGTCCAAATCCGCTCTGGTACCAGCCGTTCACCAGCAATGGCACCGGTAGCGTGCTTCCTCAGCACATTCTCGAAGGTGCCGATGAGGATGCAGTTGTTAGTTACATGCAGCGACCGGTCGGTACTGGTCCGTTCGTTGTCACCGACTTCACCTCTGGTGATGAGGTGAAGTACGCGGCCAACGAATCGTTCCGCGATGCGAACAAGCCGTTCTTCTCCACGGTTTATCTCAAGGGTGGTGGCGATGCCGCCGCCGCCGCACGTTCCGTATTGCAGACCGGCGAGTTCCATTACGCCTGGTTCCTCGGTATCGATGCTGACCTGCTTGCCGAGATGGAAGCGGCCGGTGCTGGCCAGCTGATCCTGTACTCACAGGGTTATGCCGAGCGCCTTCATATCAACTTCTCCGATCCAAACCAGGAAGTCGATGGTCAGCGCAGCGAGAAGAACACGCCGCACCCGTTCTTCAGTGATCCGGTTGTGCGCCGCGCCATGAAACTGGCCGTGAACCGCCAGTTGATCGCCGATCAACTCTTCATTCCGGACAGCATCGAGACCGCTGCCAAGGATCTGTTCACCGGTATCAGCTCGCTGGAATCGCCGAACACGACACTCGAGTTCGATCCAGAAGAGGCCGCCAAGATCCTGGATGAGGCTGGATGGGTCATGGATGGAGACGTTCGCGCCAAGGATGGCGTGAAGCTGCAGATTCACTATGTTTCCACCTCGTCCCAGCTGCGCCAGAAGATACAGGCTGTGGTGAAGGCGAACCTGGAGGCCGTTGGCTTCAAGGTGGATATCGAGGGCATCGATAGCTCGATCTACTTCGATAGTGCGGTTGGTAACGATCAGAACTCCAGCCACTTCTATTACGACATGAACATGCACCAGACGGCTGCCGGTGCACCGACGCCGATCGCGTTCGTGCAGCGTTGGTACGCTGGACCGGACGGCGAGAACATCGCCCAGAAGTCGAATGACTGGTCCCGCACGAATACCCAGCGATTCTGGGATGAGGAGTACGATGCACTCTTCGAGCAGGTGCGTAATGAGACCGATGCCGCCAAGCAGATCGATCTGTTCATTCAGATGAGCGATCACCTCATCAACAACACCGTGCTTGTGCCGTTGGTGGCTGTGGCTGAGCGTTCGGCTTGCGCCGCCTGGATGAATGCGGATTCGCTTCACCTCGGTCCGTTCGGTATGGACTACTGGAACATCGCCAACTGGTACGGCGAACCACCAGCCTAGTGGCAAACGTTCGTTGATACGAAGCAAGAAGCTCCGGCAATGGGCCGGAGCTTCTTGCTTTGTTCTCCTCTTTCTCTAGCTTCTGCGAAACCAGCTGATAGGGTCTTGACAGATACCATACTTCCCGTTGTATAGTTGCTTTAGCGAATCTGAGTATTCGCCACTCATCCAGAGGGGTGGAGGGACCGGCCCGGCGAAACCCCAGCAACCATCTACGCGATATGCGTGGTTACGGTGCTAAATCCGGCAGATTTCTGGAAGATGGGTGGAATAGCTGACCACGTCCCGTGGCCCGTATGTTCCTCCCCTTCCCTGATGGAAAGGGGCGTTCTGTTGTCTCGACAATCCTTCATGATTCGCACTTGCCGGCAGATGAGCTGGTCATGTATGCGACCCACATGCGCATGTACATGTATGCAGGGTGCGTGCCCCGGTCGTTCACGGCATCAACGGCGTTGCGTACCCTTTTCCGACACTCCAGGTAATCTCATCGACACGAAAATGAACCTGGGAATCTTCCGAAACGGAGGATCCCCCGGGATTTGCTACCCTATTTTAGGAGTCACTCAACCATGGCACACATCACACGTCGCTCCGCAGTTAAGGCGGGAGCCGCGGCAGGATTGGCCGCATCCGTACCATCGACCGTGCTGCAGACGCTCGCGCAGACGCCAGCAGCCACACCACTCGCAACTACGTTTGAGGTCCCTGCATACAATACCGAAGGGTTGGGGCGCGGCGACGCCGGTCAACTGAACATCCTGTGGTGGCAGGCACCTACGGTGCTGAACCCTCACCTCAACGGCGATGCTGGCGCGCAGTTTGTACTGGAACCGCTACTCGCCTACGCGCCGAACTCGGCTATCGTGCCGGTGCTCGTGCAGGAGACTCCAACGGTCGAGAACGGACTGTTGGCACCTGATTTCTCGGAGGTGACCTTCCGTTTGATTGAGGGCCTGCTCTGGAGCGACGGCGAGCCGGTGACCGCGCGAGATATCCAGTTCACCTGGCAGTGGATCACCACACCAATCAATACCAGCACCAGCTTCAATCAGTGGAACACGATCGCGGATGTCGAGATCGTGGACGATGTCACCGCTCGCGTGACATTCAAGAACCCGGTGGTGAACTGGTACGATCCGTTCACGAACGATCTCATTGGTGCCCTGCTTCCGGCGCATGCATTTGGCGATGATCCAACGAATCCGAACGATGCCTTCCAGACGGCACCGATCGGTACTGGTCCGTATGTGGTCGAATCGTTCACACCTAACGATCAGGGTATTTACGTGATCAACGAGAACTACCGCGAGCCAAACAAGCCGTACTTCGGCAAAATCCTGCTCAAGGGTGGCGGCGATGCTGTGGCCGCTGGACGCGCGGTGCTGCAGACGGGCGACTTCGACTGGGCCTGGAACATCCAGGCCGATCCTGAAACACTTGCGAGTTTGGAGGATGGAAGCAAGTTCGGCTACCTGGTTCAGACCACGGGTGTCACACGCGAGGCGCTCTACATCAACTTCTCCGATCCGGATACCGAAGTCGATGGTCAGCGATCCGAGAAGAACACACCGCACCCGATTCTCTCCGATCTTGCGGTCCGGCAGGCGATCGCATTGGGCGTCGATCGAGCCCTGATCGCCGGGCAACTTTACGGCGATGAGACGTTGGTGCCTTCCAATAACCTCACCGGCATCGAGTTCTACGACTCGCCGAATACAACCTGGGAGTTCAGTTCTGAGAAGGCCACACAGCTGCTTGAGGAGGCCGGTTGGGTGCTGGATGGCAATGTCCGCAAGAAGGATGGTGTGGAACTCACACTGGAGATTCTCGCAAGCGTTAATACGGTCCGCCAAAAGACGCAGGCGATTCTGAAGCAGAATCTGGATTCGATTGGTTTCCACATCGAGATTCCTCAGGTCGATAGCACCGTCTTCTTCGATTCAACCGCGGGTAACGACCAGAGCTTGTACAAGATGTACTTCGATATCGGCCTCTGGAGTTCCGGTCCGAATACCAAGATTCCGGTGACCTGGCTCGGCAACTGGTATGCCGGTCCGAATGGGGAGAATATCAGCCAACAGAGTAATAACTGGCAGGGCTACAACGTGCAGCGGTGGCAGAACGCCGATTATGATGCTGCGTTCGAGGCGCTGCGCGTGGCGACGTCTGAGGAGCAAGCGCAGCAACTTCTCTGGCAACTGAACGATCTCACGATCGACGATGTGGCGGTGATTCCATTGGTGTTGCGGCCGTTCTACACCGCGGTCTCGAATCGCCTGGAGTTCCGGAACCAGGCGTTCGAGAATCCGTTTACCGGGTACTTCTGGAACATCGAGAACTGGACGATTGCCGAGGGCGAGAGCCCGAGATAGGTATCGTTCACACGAAGGGAGGCCAGGAGTCTCCCTTCGTGCTATCTGGAAATCGGCAAATACACCCTACAATAGAATCACGAACACTCGTACCCATGGTTGACTGGGGAGGTTGATATGTCACAGTTTCGTACACTCGTCGAATCGTTCCGTACAGGCCGGATGGATCGGCGCACATTTCTCGCCGCTGCGGCGGCTATCGGTGCCGTGCCTGCCATCGCTCAGGCGGTTGCTGCACAGACAGAGGAGTCCTCTCGCCCGGCATTCGGTGCGGAGGATAAGGAGCGCGGACAGGATGGCAGGCTGCGTGTGATTATCTGGCAGGCACCAACCGGGGCCGCCTCGCACAGTGCCCTGAGCGATAAGGACTATCTTGCCGCTGCCCCGGTCATCGAGCCGCTCATGCACTACGGTGCTGATGGTTCCCTCATCGCCAACCTGATCGAAGCGGTTCCCAGCGTCGAGAGTGGCACACTTGCCGAGGATGCGAGCTGGTGCGATCTGACGCTGCTGGAGGGATTGCTCTGGAGCGATGGCGAACCGGTGACTTCCAACGACATCACCTTCACCTGGCAGTGGGTGACCACCGCATCGAATGCGGCCACATCTGCCAGTGCCTGGGCCAATATCGAGTCCATCGAAGCCGTCGATGACCGCACCGTTCACGTTACCTTCGCGAACCCGGTTGTTACCTGGTTCGAGCCATTCGCGGGATCGTACGATGGTAATCTCTACCCAGCGCACGCGTTCGACAACGATCCAACCAACAAGAACGACGCGTTTGTCACTGCTCCCCTCGGCACCGGTCCGTTTGTGATTGAGAGCTTTGTGGCTGGCGATTCCGCGACCTATGTTGCCAATCCGAACTATCGCGAGCCGAACAAACCTGCCTTCGCCCGGCTGGAACTCAAGGGTGGTGGCGATGCCGCCGCCGCGGCACGATCCGTGCTGCAGACCGAGGATATGGATTACGCCTGGAACGTTCAGGTGGAACCAGCGGTGCTGCAACAGATGGTGGCCGATGGTAGCGTGGGTAATGTCTATGCGGCCGGCGGTACCACGGTCGAGGGCGTCAACTTCAACTTCAGCGATCCTCATACGGAGGTTGATGGCCAGCGATCGCAGAAGGACACATCTCACCCGATCTTCAGCGATCCGGCTGTGAGGCAGGCGTTGAGTATGGCCGTGCCGCGACAGTTGATCGCGGATGAGTTGTATGCGCCGGGCGAGGAGCCAACATCGAACGTCCTCGCTGGACTGGCATCATTCGACTCGCCGAACACCAGTTGGATCTATGATCTCGATGCCGCCGCGGCGACACTCGATACTGCTGGCTGGACGTGGGACGGCGAGGTTCGTCAGAAGGATGGCGTTGCCCTCGAGTTCACGCTGATGTCTTCGGTCTCATCTGTCCGACAGAAGACCCAGGCCATCATCCAGGATTCGATGAAGCAAATCGGGGTCAGAGTCAATATCGACTCGGTAGATGCCGGCATCTTCTTCGATTCATCTGCGGGCAATGACCAGAACTTCTACCATATGTACTGGGATGCCGATCTGTGGACGAATGGTCCATACTCTCCGATCCCGGTGACATGGATGAATCGTTGGTATGCCGGTCCGGATGGCGAGAATATCGCCCAGAAGGAGAACGAGTGGCAGCGGGATAACACCCAGCGCTATCGCAATCCGGAATACGATGCCGCCTACGAGGCGCTGTTGCTGGAGACGGATGCCGATGCCGCGCTCGAAGGCCTGATTGCCCTTAACGACATTCTCATTGGCGATGTCGTCCAGATTCCGATCGTCAATCGCTCTGTTGGCACCTACGCGCTTGCGAATCGTATCCGCAACGAGAATTTGGCCAACGGCCCATCGTTCGTGCTGCCGTTCTGGAATATCGCCAACTGGAACCTGAACGACGGATTTGATCCGTTGTAATTGCACCATACACCGTTCATATATCGCATCTGGCATGCTGTGATCAGATACCGAACCGTGGAGGATTGCAGTGCGCGTACTTGTGGTAGATGACGAAGAGGAACTGGCCGATGTGATCGCGCGAGGCTTGCGGCAAGCAGGCATGGCGGTCGATGTCGCCTACGATGGCGAGGATGCGCTGTTCAAGCTCGATGTCGCTCCCTACGATGTCATGGTGCTGGATCGGCAGATGCCGGTAATGCATGGCGATGACGTCTGCCGGACCGTGGTCCAGCAGCCGGAACGACCGCGCATCCTTATGCTTACCGCCGCGGGTGATATCGAAGCGCGGGTCGAGGGTCTCGAGCTTGGTGCCGATGACTATCTGGTGAAACCGTTCGTGATGGCTGAATTGGTGGCGCGATTGCGCGCCATCGCCCGCCGCCCATCGATGGCGCTACCTCCTGTCATCAGCATCGCCGATCTGGAGATCGATACCACCCGCCATGGTGTCACTCGGGCTGGCAAACCGATCAATCTCACCCGCAAGGAGTTCGGAGTGCTGGAGGTACTCGCCACTGCCGATGGTCGCGTGGTCAGCGCCGAAGAATTGCTCGACAAGGTCTGGGACGAGATGGCTGATCCATTCACAAACGCCGTTCGCATCACCATGATGACACTGCGCCGGAAGCTGGGTGAACCCAATCTGATCCAAACGGTTGTCGGCGTCGGTTATCGGTTGGAGTTGGCGACGTGATGCGCACGATCCGCGCCAGACTTACGCTTACGTACGCAGCACTGTTCCTGATCACGGGAACCGTGCTGATTGCGCTTATGTACGTCATGCTCAGCAGCGCGCTCGAACCGCCACCCAAACCCAAGAACGACAATCCGAAACCCGATCAACACTATGAATACACCATGCCCGGTAACGAGGATGAGTGGCAGCAGCAGCTGGAGAGCGCCAAGGGCGAGCAACGCGAGGAAGCGCTACGGCAGGTGAAGATTAGTGCCGCGATTGCGCTCGCGGTTGCGAGTGTCGGCGCGCTCGGTGTTGGTTGGGTGTTCGCCGGTCGCATGTTGCGACCAGTGCGGGATATCACCGAGCATGCTCAGGAGGCCAGCGAATCGACACTCGACCGTCGTATCAACCTGCAGGGTCCGGACGATGAACTGAAGGAGCTTGCCGATACGATAGACGCCATGTTGGCGCGGCTGGAGCAGTCATTCCAGAGTCAGAAACGATTCGCCGCCCAGGCGTCACACGAGTTGAGAACACCGCTCGCGATCATGGGTGGTGAGGCCGATGTCACCCTGGCCGAGGCCGATACCGACGAATACGCGCGAGCATTGGCGAGCGTCGTGCGGGCCCAGGTTGATCGTAGCGAACGGTTGGTGGAGGGACTTCTGGTGCTAGCCCGGTCCGATAGTTCGGTGATTAATCGCACCAGCTTGGATCTCGCTGATCTTGCCGGGGATGCGTTGGAAGATGTCATCACCATCGCCGATCGCGCCCATATTGAGATCGACCTCGATCTGGAAACGGCGCGCGTCTCCGGGGATGCTGTGCTCCTGCGTTCCCTGCTGACTAATCTCTACCTGAACGCGATCCAGTACAACCGTGATGGTGGCTGGATGCGTGTGAGTGTCCGCAGGGATGGCGAACATAGTCTGATCAGGATCGAGAACAGTGGCGACCTCGTCTCGCAACAGGATTTGGATCGGCTCTTCCAGCCGTTCCAGCGCGGACTGGATCAGGCAGATCGCAAACAGGGCGGATTCGGACTCGGCATGGCCATAGTCCGGTCGGTTACGGCCGCGCACGATGGCGAGATCCATGCGTACGCGCGCGAAAGCGGTGGTCTGGATTTCACCGTTCGCTTCGCCACCATAGATTAACCATACATACATCAGCCATATACCCGCTTTCGTAGAGTGCATGTGTACCCGAGATGAGCTCGGGTTGAACCGGAAAGCGAGGACACCTTTGACGACGAACGACCCAACACTTCGGAAACTCAGCGAGATGCCGCTCACCTGTGCATCATGCAAAGCCTGTCAGGCAACAGGCTGTGGACTGCGATCAGAGCCTTTCAATCCAGCACTCGTCTCGCACAGTCGTCGCGCATTTGTCGCTGGATCGGCCGGTGTGATCGCTCTCGCGACCATCGGTGGGAGCGTAGTGGCTCAGGACACCTCCACCACCACTACCTCGACGGCATTGACCTGCACCACATTGACGCCAGAACGCACTGAAGGGCCGTACTACATTGATGACCTGCTGCTGCGTGATGACATCACTGAAGGCAAGGAAGGGATTCCGCTGGAGTTGAGCGTCGAGGTTATGGATGTCACCACCTGCGAACCGATGGTCGATGCCGCCGTCGATATCTGGCATTGCGATGCCTTGGGTGACTACAGCGGTATTTCCGGTCAGAACGGTAATGATGACACTGGCGGTCAAACCTGGCTACGTGGTGTGCAACTGACCGGTACCGATGGCGTCGCCACAATCACCACAATCTATCCTGGTTGGTATGTCAGCCGTGCAACCCATATTCACATGAAGGTGCACGTTGGCGGAACGGCCGATGATGGTACCTATTTAGGCGGCACCACCGCTCACACCGGACAGTTCTTTATCGATGATGAACTCAATGATGCCGTTGCCCAGCTCGATCCGTACAACACGCGGTTGGATGTCTATCGAACCCGCAACGACGAGGACAACGTCCTGAATGGCGCACTCAACGAGCCGGGTTTCCTGCTCACCATGACGCCCAATGTGGAAGGAGACTACGCGCAGGGATTCAAGGCAACCGTTACCGTTGGCATTGATCCGTCGGCTGAAAGTGCCGAATCTGGAATGGACAATTCGGGCGGAGGTAACAATGGACGGCCCGGTGGCAACAATGACCGACCATCGCCTCCAGGAAACTAATCATTGGGCTCGGACGTACGCACTAACAAGTTTCTCGATATGAAAGGAACCAAACAGATGAACATCAAGAAACCATTCACTTCACTCGCTCTCGGTCTGATCCTGGCAGGATCGCTGCTTGGTGCTTCGGCCCAGGAAGCCACACCCGGTGTGCTGGGTGATGCCACAGCCGCCGAATGCGTAACCGATATCGGTACGGCAGAGGTACCGGATGGTGCCACCGGATATGTGGTTGATGCCGAGAACTCGAATGTTGGCTTCGCGATTGATGAGACTTTGAACACCGGCGATACGGAAGCGCTCGCCAGCACCAACGCGATCGCGGGCACGCTGTTGGTGGATGCCGATGGCAACGCTCTCAGCTGCAGTCGCGTCGATGTCGATCTTCGCACCTTGGTGAGCAACGAGATTCGCCGGGATGACGCGATGCTGAACGCGCTCGATGTGAACAACTATCCGGTTGCGACGTTCATCGTCACTGAGATCCAGGGCGATGCGTTGGTTGAAGGTGAGGAGACGGAGCTGACATTGATCGGCAATCTCAGCATCCATGGTGTGGACAAGCAGGTCAGCTGGACGGCGACGGTGACATTGCAGGATGGCACCATCACCGGGTCGGCCACAACGGTGATCACCTTCGATGACTTTGATGTCACCAAGCCGAAGATGGGACCGGTTGTGAATATCGACGATGAGATCGAGATCACGATTGACCTCGTCGCGACGGCGCAGGACTAGCGGAAGGGGAGGAGCTCCATGAACAGAAAGCGATTGCTGATTGGCATTGGAGCGGTCGTGGTGGTCGCGCTGATCGTGGTCGGCAGCTGGACGCTCTACGATGCCTGGCAGCTCGGTGTGCTGCCCTGGCAGCCGGAACCAACCAGGATCGTGGTGACGCCATTCGCGGATCTGCCAACACCGTCGGTGACCCCAGCGAACTGATACCTACACCGATGTGAATGAAAGAGGACAACGTTGAGATGACGTTGTCCTCTTTCGTTTGTCCGGAAGCGCCAAAGCCGTAGTGCCATCTGTATCGGGGGAATGGTTGTATCGTGTGGTTTGGTGACCCGAAGGGTTGAGATGATACTTCCGCGAAGGACCAAAGTGGCATCGTCACTCAGAGTACGCTGGCCAGAACAAATCGTCATATTCTCACGTAGGGGTCGATCTGGCCGTGAACTGCTCCCGGAAAACCGGACACGAAAGTCGATTCCTTTCGTGGATCGTCCTGTGTTGCCATCATCCTGGCCCGGTACTGCACTGGACTCAGCTTCCCTAACCGTGTCGATATCCGTTCCGTGTTGTACCAGCGGATATACCAGTGCAATGCCTCCGTCAGCGCCTCGACATGCGGATAGCTCGTGTGGTTGAACATCTCTTCCTTGAGGTGACCAAAGAAGCTCTCCATGACCGCATTATCGTAGCAGTTCCCTTTCCGTGACATCGACTGCGTTGCGCCTGCAGTCTGCACCAGATGCTGCCACGAGCGATGCTGGTAGTGGAATCCCTGATCGGAATGGATCAGCAGTCCCGCATGGCGGTCGACCGTTGCCAGCGCGTGTTTCAGCGAGGCATTGGCAAAGACAACGGTTGGCCGCTGACCAACGGTGTAACCAATGATCTGGCGATCATACAGATCCATCACCGCCGAGAGATAGACCGTCTTGCCCTGCACCCGGAACTGGCTGATGTCGGTGACCCATTTCTGATTCGGTGCCGTGGTTGTCACCTGGCGGTTGAGGACATTCTGGGCCACCACTCCCACCTCACCCTTGTGCGAGCTGTAGCGCTTGCGTCGAATCACCGCCGTGAGTCCAAGTGCCTGCATCTGCTTCAACACCTTCTTCTCCCCGACCACGATCCCGCGCCTCCCCAGCTCCCCCTGCATCCGCCGATAGCCATAGATGCCACGTACCTCGGTAGCGATATCGCCAATGACACGCTTGAGCTCCGCATCCGGGTCAGGACGCTGCTGGCGTGCCACCGCATCGTAGTAGGTCGTGGATGGCAGGTTCGCCGCTGCCAACAGGATATGAACGGGATAGTCGACCTTGAGCGCACTGATCGCCTGTGTTGTGACGGTCACTCCGTGGCGTCCAAGGTTTGCAGTTTTTCCAGCAATGCGACCTTTGTCCGCAGGAACAGATTCTCCTGTTCCAACGCTTCCTCACGTGTCCGTGGGACCGTTGATGGCCGTCCCCGCTGCTTCGGTCGCAAGCCGTCCTCACCATGCGTGCGATACGCACGTGCCCACGACTCCACGGTCTTGGGGGAGGAGAGACCAAACGCTGCTGCCAGCTCGGTCTTGTGCTCACCGGCATTGAACCGACGGACAACCTCCAGTTTCTCCTCAAAGCTGTAGCGTCGCTGCGTTGATCCGTGCACGAGCGCATCCTCTCCACGCACCCGCCACCGGTTGTAGAGACGGGTTATCGGTGCAACGCCAACCCCCAGATGGGTGGCTGCTGCCATCCCACCATACCCCACCGCAAACAAGTGCACGGCCGCCACCCGTACCTCATCGCTGAGCGTACTGTCTCGTCTCATCCTTGCCTCCCAGGTGGTCGTGATTTATCACTCCGGTTTCCTGGGGGCAGTTCAGCCGCAGCCAGTATCGACCCTGGTTTCCGGCCTCGAATATCAGGGTGGATACCGATTGCGATCGGATCCATCCCTACGTCAGGTCATACGACAAACTGTCATAGACGGTTTACTCTGAAGGACGAGAGCACACTGTGGCCGGAACGCTATTCGCACCACCGGCGGCTGTTGCCGACATAACGAACCCACCATACGCCCACCATACACGCTACTTGGCACTATGACGGTGGGGACCATGGATGGATGGTCCCTGGGATTTATCGAAAGGAGGCGTCGTGGACGGGAGTCGGTTCTCTACCGTCACGGGTAGAACCAGCCAGTACCGATTCCGCCGTGATGAACCCAGGTGACTGCGTTCATCCAGAGACGCGAATCGGATAGCCTGCGGGGGTGAAACCCGGTGAGCGTTTTCGGTGGGGGAGGTGTGGCGTAAGCTGCACCTCCCTTGCTTTGCGATCGGTACAGTTGGTTAGACGATGAGTGGGTGGTCGAGTAGGTGATCTATCGTTCGGGTAAGACGTGCGCCGGATGGGTGAAACGAACGGCTACGTCCTCGCCTGGTCGGTAGATTGTCTCCGAGGGCACGCGTGCAACAATGCTCGAACCGGAATGGTGTTGCAGGACCACTCGCTGATCACGACCAAAGAACTCACTGTGTTGTACGTGCAGACGCTCCGCGGAAGACCCCGTTTCCGATTTCAACATCACCATCTCGGGACGAATCATCGCGGTCGCCTTCATCCCTTCAGGTAAGCTCCCGGCAATGGGGATGATTCCCAGATCTGTCTCCAGTCCACCACTCCGAACAATGCCGTCCAGGAATTCGGCATCGCCAACAAAGCTCCCCACAGCCTTACTGTTTGGTGTGTGATACACCTCGCGTGGCGTTCCGATTTGGGCGATCTCGCCGTGCAGGAGTACAGCTACACGATCTGCGATGCTCAGCGCTTCTTCCTGATCGTGGGTAACCAACATCGCGGTAACTCCGGCATCTCGCAGAATACGCCGCACGTCTGCGCGGACCTGCGTTCTGAGTGCGGGATCCAGGTTGGAGAATGGTTCATCAAGCAGAATCATGCGTGGTTCGGAGGCCAGAGCTCGCGCCAAGGCGATCCGCTGTTGCTGTCCGCCACTGAGTTCGTGAGGCATGGAATCGATCCATCGACTCATCTCAACGGACGCCAAGGCACGCTCAACAATGTCTTTCTTCTCGCGAGACCGAAGCACGCCGAAGGCGACATTCTCCCGGACGCTGAGGTGAGGAAACAATGCGTAATCCTGGAACACCATACCGACGTGGCGGCGCTCAGGTGGTGTGGATTGCCGATCTTGAACGATTACCTGATCACGGAGACGGATCGTGCCTCGATTCGCCTCCTCGAAGCCGGCAACGGTGCGCAGAAGGGTGGTCTTACCGCTTCCGCTTGGTCCCACCAATGCCAGGAACTCGCCTTCGCGCACCTCAAGGTCAATGGCATTCAGCACAGTTGTTTCGCCAAATCGTACGGTGAGATCTGAAATACGCAACATATCAGCTTTCCCGGTGGTCATTGGGTGTCGTATCTCTGCCGAGCAGGACGGCGGTGGGGACGGCGGCGATGGAGATGAGGATCAGGGCCGATATCGCCGCACTGCCATATTGGCCGGTACCAGTCGCCTCCCAGATATC